>NZ_JAGPYL010000004.1:0-124728 GCF_018070095.1 Micromonospora sp. U56 | reverse complement strand
GGCCAGGAGCGGCCGGCCGGCGGCCCGGCCCCAGGCCAGCGGCACCAGCGCGCAGCCGGCGGCGAGCGCCGCCGCGGCCCCGAAGCCGAGCCAGGCGAGCACCTGTCCGGCCCGCACGACGGCCGGGACGCGCGGCCCGGCGGCCGGTCCCCCACCGGCCGCCGGCCCCCCGATCCGCGCCCCCGGCCCAGCGGCCGGCGTCCCCCCGCCGACCACCGCCGGCCCCCCACCGGCCCCGGCGGACGCCGGCTGGCCCGTGGCCGTGCCCTGGTCCGCCGCCGCAGCGACCGCACCGGGCGAAGCCGGGGCGGCGACGGGACCGGGAGGCACCGGGCCGGGCTCGGCCGGCGCCGCGGAGCGGCGCCGCAGCGCGACCACCACCACGAGGTCGAGCAACGCCACCCCGAGCAGGACCAGGGTCCACCCG
Organism: Micromonospora sp. U56; assembly: GCF_018070095.1. Classification (NCBI taxonomy): domain Bacteria; kingdom Bacillati; phylum Actinomycetota; class Actinomycetes; order Micromonosporales; family Micromonosporaceae; genus Micromonospora; species Micromonospora sp. U56. The sequence goes on along the minus strand of NZ_JAGPYL010000004.1, from coordinate 124,301 downwards.
GCGGCGCCGGGGCGGGCCGCCACCGCCGCCAGCGGCAGCACCGGCTGCGCGACGAGGAGCGCCGCGAACCAGGGCACGGTCAACCGGCTGAGCCGGGCGTACCCGGCGGCGACGGCCGCGCCGGCCCCCCCGACCAGCGCGGCGTACCGGGTGCCCGGCCAGTCGGCCACGCCGAACAGGTCCACCGCCCAGGCGGCGTACCCGTCGAGGACCACCAGCAGCAGCCCCACCGCGGCGAAGGTCTCCGCGGTGCCCCGCAGCCCGCGCCGCGCCGCGACCAGCGGCGCGGCCAGGGCCAGCACGGTGAACGCGGCCAGGATCGCGGCCCGCCCGGCGACCCCGACGGCGGCCCAGGCCACGGCGGTGAAGACCACCGCCGCGGTGCCGAGCAGCAGCCCGCCGAGGACGAACAGCAGCCCCTGCACCGTCCGGGTGGAGGTCTCCGGCCGGCCCGGCGACGGCGGGACCGGGGCGGGTCGGACCGGGATCGGCGGTACCGGGGGCAACGGACCGGCCGGCACCGGACGGGCGACCTCCGCGCGGACCCGGGCCGCCAGCTCCGCCCGCCGGCGCTGCGCCGCGAGCAGCCGGCCGGCGAGCCCCTGGTACGCCTCGCGGGCCCGCTCCACCTCCTGACCGAGCGCACGGATCTCCGCGTCCAGCCGGATCACCTCGGCGGCGGGCGGGTACGGCGGGCGGCCGCAGCCGGAGCAGCCGCGGACGAGATCGGCGGGCGCGCCGCAGCCGGGGCAGGGGTAGCCGGTGTTCTCCACCCGGCCATCCTCGCGGCGTGGCCGGGGCGCGCCCAGAGTGCGCGTACCTAGGTGTACCGGTGCGGTTCCCCTGCGACGGTCAGCCGAGCCAGCGGCCGTCGCGCATGAGGACCCGTCCCCGCATCTCGTTCACCTCTCGCCAGGCCTGGATGCGCCGCGGCCGGATCAGGAAGTACTGGTAGGGCTCGTCGAGTTCGCGCGGGTCGAAACCGGTCCTGGCCGCGAACGCGTCGCCCGCCTGCGGGCCGAGGTCGGCGATGGCCACCGGCTCGGCGGTGCCGTCGACGACGACGACATCGCGCGTCGGCCCGAGGCTGAGCCGCACCCGGCCGTCCGCCAGCAGGTTGCGTCCGGTGACCGAGGCGCGCGGCGTCGAGATGACGAACGCGGTCCCGTCCCAGAGGTACGAGAGCGGAATGAGGTGGACGCCGCCCGGGGAGCCCGACGTCGCGACCCAGAGATCGACCTCGCTCTCCAGCTTCGCGCGGGTGTCCCGCAGCCTCTCCTCAAGCCCACGCGGCGGCGCGCCCGTCATGCTTCCCCCAGTCACGTCGTGGCGAGCCCTTCCCTCAGGGAAAGGGCTCCGTCGGTCATCGGTCGGTTCACCCGGCGGCCGTCTCGTGATCGGCCGCCGGACAGGGCACGCAGCCGTCAGGGCGTGGGTGCCAGCGAGACGGCCTCCCAGGCGAACCCGTCCGGGTCGGTGAACGGCCCGGCAGGACCGCCGATCATGAGCCGGTGCGATCCGGTGCCGTCGGGAGCGACGCCGACGTCCTTGGCAAGGGCACGCCGCCGGTACAGCGCCAGCTTGACGGGACTCGACCCGGCAGCGAACTCGACGTACATGCGGCTGAAGCTCTTCGCCACGGCAAGGCCGCGCTCGACGTAGAACCGCTTGCTCGCGGCCACGTCCGCGACCCCCAGCAGGAGCACCATCTCGTCGATCTGCCGGGTGGCCGGGCCGGTGTCCTTCTTCGCCGAGGTCGCGACCTTCCAGATCGTCCCGTCGGGGGCCTGTACGACACCGCCGTAGCCCCAGAGCGACTTCGCGGCAGGCTTCAGCGACGTGGCGCCGGCGTCCAGGGCAGCGCCGATGAAGCCGTCGACGGTGGCCGGCTGGGACACCGTGAGGGCCAGCATGAACCCACGGAAGCCGGTCGTCGGAGCCGCCGAGGCCCGCAGGCGGATCTGCGTGTCCAATCCGAAGGCGGCGGTGTAGAAGCGCTGGGCGGCCGTGGAGTCGGCCACTTCGAGGGTGACGGATTCGATGTTTGCCATGGTCATCACGCTAGGTGCGCCTCGGCGACCGGCGCTTCTCGGTTCCTGACCGGTCTGGTCACCTGTTTCGCCACACACGGCGGCATCCCCGCCGTCGCGCGAGCCTGCTCGGCCCGATAGGTGCTCGGCGGCACACCGACCAGCTCGGTGAAGCGGGTGCTGAAGGTGCCCAGCGACGAGCAGCCGACCGCGAAGCAGACCTCGGTGACGCTCAGGTCGCCGCGGCGCAGCAGCGCCATGGCGCGCTCGATGCGCCGCGTCATCAGGTAGGAGTACGGCGACTCGCCGTAGGCCTGCCGGAACTGGCGGCTGAGGTGCCCGGCCGACATGTTCGCGCCACGGGCGAGCGCCTCGACGTCCAGCGGCTGCGCGTACTCCCGGTCGATCCGGTCGCGGACCCGGCGCAGCCGCGCGAGGTCGTTCAGGCGCTGCGCCTCGGCGAGTGCGCGCCCCCACGAGGGGTGACACATGAGGGAACTCCTTTCGAAGATGTCCGGGAGCACCCGGGGCGCCTGCCGAGCAGGCGGCCGGGTGCTCGACGACGGGAGGGCTCAGCGGAGTTCCTGGATGCGGACCAGGTTGCCCGCGGGATCGCGGAAGGCGCAGTCGCGGATGCCGTACGGCTGCTCGATCGGCTCCTGGACGACCTCGGCGTCGCCGGCCTGCAGCTTTTCGAACGTGCCGTCGAGGTCCCGGGTGGCCAGCAGGATCCAGCCGTAGGTGCCCTTGGCCATCATCTCGGCGATGGTGCGGCGCTCGTCCTCGGTGACCCCGGGGTCGGCGGCCGGCGGCGCCAGGAGGATGGACGTGTCGGGCTGGCCGACGGGGCCGACCGTGATCCAACGCATCTTGCCCTGTCCGACGTCGTTGCGGACCTCGAAGCCGAGGACGTCCCGGTAGAAGGCCAGGGAGGCGTCCGGGTCGACATGCGGCAGGAAGCTGGTGTGAATGGTGATGTCCATGACGATCACGTTAGGTCCGGCACCCTGACCCGCACTTCTCGATTCCTGATCGATCCGGCCACCTGCTCCGCCAGGTGCACCTAGGTACGGGTGTTCTCGTGCACCCAGGCGGCGTACGCGGGCTCCCCGCACTCCACCCGGGACACCAGGATCTCCGGCACCTCGTACGGATGGGCGGCGCGGATCCGGTCGACCAGCGCGACCACCCGGTCGGGGGCGGTCTTGAACTGCACCGACCACTCGGTGCCGGTCTCCACGGCGGACCGCCACCAGTAGGTGCTGTCGACCTGGCCGCCCACCTGCGCGCAGGCCGCCAGCCGCCCGGCGACCGCCTCGGCCGCGAGCGCGTCCGCGACCGGGCGCGCGTCCACCACCGTCGTGACCACGCAGATCTGTTCCATCAGCGCACCCTACGCGGCGTCGCCACGGGCGGCCCCGACCCGCGCGGTCAGCCGGTCGGCACGCCGTCGCGGTTGGCGGCGATCCAGGTGTCGATCCGGGCCCACCAGTCGAAGAGCCAGTCGATGCGCTCCTGCCGGTCGGTCGGCACCTCCTCCGGCGGCACCGACCAGAAGCGCATCACGATCCGCTTGTCCATCGGCAGTTCCCGCCAGACGTCGGCCACGGTGACCATCCGGTCCAGCCCGGTGTGCGCCACGAAGATCACCCCGGCGTCCGGGGCGGCGTCCAGCGCGGCGAGCAGCCCGCCGGGCTGTGGCGCCAGCACGTGCCGCATCCGCTCGGCGCGCGACGCCATCCGCTCCAGCCCGAGCGCGCGAAGCCGGGCGATGGCCCGCAGCCGGCGGCCGGGCGTGAAGTTGCCGCCCTCCGGAAAGATCACGAACGCGTCGTCGTCGTCGAGGTCGGTGGCGAGCTGGCCAATCTGCCGGACCGCCGAGTCAAGGCCGTCCGGGCCGGGCGCGATGAACCGGTTGGGCAGCCGGTTGAGCAGCACGTCGATCGCCGGGTCCCACTGGAGGCTCTCCTTGAGCACGATCCGCGGCTCGCGGTGGAACCAGTTGACCAGCGCGTGGATCAGGATGAACGAGTCACCCGGCCCGGCGTGCCGGCAGAGCACCAGCTCCGGGCGGCCGGGCAGGGCCGTGTCCGGGTCGGTGCCGACCACGTCGATGCTCAGCCGCAGCGTCCAGCGGGCCTGCCAGAAGAGCACCCGCAGGAAACGGCCGGCGAGCGCGTAGTGCGCGCGCTGGAAGGCCGGCGCGCGCTTGCGCAGCCCGAACCCGGACGCCAGCCAGAGCAGGAAGAGCGCGGCCAGCGCCGCCGCGTCCCAGACCAGGTAGACGGAGCCGATCCAGAGCAGGCGCAGCGGCCGCAGCCGGCCGGGCACGAAGGGCGACAACGCCAGGCCGAGCAGCGCCCAGACCGGCACCGTGATGACCACGGCCAGCGCGAGCAGCACCACGCCGGGGGCCAGCAGCATCCGGCGTACCCACCGGGGCGGCAGCGGCATCAGCGGTCCAGTTGGGTGGCCAGGTAGTGCCGGGAGGCGGTGTAGGCCCGGCTGATCCGCCGCCCCACCGCCGCCATGTCCCGGTAGGCCCACGGGCTGTCGTCGCGGGGATTCAGCCCACCGGTGGGCAGCACGTGCACCTCCACCCCGTCGGGCAGCGCCGCCATCTCCCGGGCGAACCGGTGCCGCCGGGCGATCTCGAACGCGACCTGGGCGATCTCCCAGGGCCGCTGGGGCGGCGTCAGCTCCCGTTCGATCCGACCCACCTGGAGTACGAAGATCTGCCGCGCGCCCAGCGCGACCGCCTCGCCGATCGGGATGGAGTTGACGATCCCCCCGTCGACGTAGTGCTGGTCGTCGATCCGGGCCGGTGGCAGCAGCCCCGGCACGGAGGCCGAGGCGAGCACGGCCGGCACCAGCGGACCGCTGTCGAACCAGTGCTCGGCGGCCCGCTCGATGTTCGCCGCGCAGCAGCGGAACGGCACCTTCAGGTCGGCGAAGGTGGTCGCGGCGCCCAGTTCGGACTCGAGCAGCTTGCGCAGCGGCCGGGGCGAGTGCAGGTGGGTACGCGCGGCGAACCGGCGCAGCTGGCGGGCGACCGAGTCGCCGTACACCTCGCTCGCCTCCGGCGAGGCCCAGAGCCGGACCAGCCGGTCGGTGACCGCCTCGGTCGGGTCGGCGGCGACCAGCGCGCCGTTGACCGCCCCGATGGAGGTGCCGAGCACCACGTCCGGGCGGATCCGGGCGCGGAACAAGGCGCGCAGCATGCCCACCTCGACCGCGCCGAGCACTCCCCCGCCGCCGAGCACGAACGCCACCGGACCCCCAGCCATGTCGTTCATCCTGGCACGTGCCCGCCGGTCGACCGGGTCCAGCCGCTGGTCACCCGGGTGCGGCCGGGTTCAGGTGGCGGCGTGCGAGCCGTCCACGACGGAGGGTGACCGCCAATCCGGACGACCGTTGACACGGCGGACACATTCCCGCAACCTGATACCGCCCCCACCCCAGGCAGGTGCGATCACTGATGGCAGCGCTGCACGCCGGCAGGTTGCTGGCCCGCCGGTACCGGCTCGTCGACCAGATCGGGGCCGGTGGCATGTCGGTGATCTGGCGGGCCCGCGACGAGGTGCTCGACCGGATCGTCGCGGTCAAGGTGCTCGCCCCCTCCCTGGCCACCGACGCCCGCTTCCGGGACATGGTCCGCGAGGAGGCCCGCTCCGCCGCCCAGCTGGTCCACCCGCACGTGACCTCGGTGCACGACTACGGCGAGACGCTCGCCCCGGACGGCTCGATCACCTCGTTCGTGGTGATGGAGCTGCTCACCGGGGAGGAGCTGGAGCACCGGCTGACCGAGGGGCCGCTGCCCTGGGCCGAGGCGGTGGAGGTGGGCGCCCAGGTCGCCGAGGCCCTCGCGGCCGCCCACCGGCTCGGCATCGTGCACCGGGACATCACCCCGTCCAACGTGATGATGACCCGGGTCGGCGCGAAGGTGCTGGACTTCGGCATCGCCACCCACGTCGGCGCCCCGGACGAGGACGAGGACGGCGGCACCTTCGGCACCCCCGCGTACGTCGCGCCGGAGCGGCTGGACGGGGCGCCGGCCCAGCCGGCCACCGACGTCTACTCCCTCGGCGTGCTGCTCTACGAGACGCTGACCGGCCAGGTGCCGTACCCGGCGGACACCTGGGAGCAGCTCGGCGAGGCGCTGGCCACCGACGAACCGCCCACCCTGGACGGTGTGCCGGGGCTGCCGCCGGCGGTCGCCCGTACCTGCCTGCGCTGCCTGGCCCGCGACCCGCGCGACCGGCCCACCGCGCACCAGGTGGCCGCGGCGCTGCGCGACCAGCTGCTGCCCGGCGACCCGCAGGCCGCCACGATGCTCGCGCCGACCGTGACCCTGCCCGCGCTGCCCGGCCAGGCTGCCGGCCAGGCCGCCGGGCAGGCGGATCCGGCCGGGCGATCCGCGCAGGCCGGAGCGCCGCCGCGGCGACGGCGGCCGCTGCTGGTGGTGATGATGGCGCTGGTGGTGGTGGTGACCACGGCCGCCGCGCTGCTCGCCCCGACCCTGGTGCCCGAGTCGACGCCGCCGCCGGACGCCCGGCGGACCGGCGCCCCGGCGGTGCAGCCGACGATCCCGCCCGCCGGACCGTCCACATCCCCTCCCCTGGAGTCGACCGCGGCGGCGACCAGCGCGCCGCCGTCCCGACCGCGACCCACCCCGGACGGCGGGCAGGGCGGCGGTGGGCTCACCGAGGCCGCCGAGCGGCTGCGCCGGCTCATCGACGACGGGGTGCGCAGCGGTGACGTCCGCGCCGACGTCGGCACCGACCTGCGCAACGTGCTGGCCAACCTGACCCGGTCGGCCGCCGACGGGCGGTCCGACCTGGCCGAGCCGGTGGCGCTGCTGCGCGAGAAGGTCACCCACCGCGTCGACGAGGGCGGCATCACCCCGGCGTACGCGCGCCGCCTCGACGCGGCCATCGTGGACCTCGGCACCAGCCGGGTCTGACCTCCGGTCGGGGCTGCGCCGGTCCCGCGGTCAGCGGGTGGCGACCGGCGCCGGCTCCCGGGCCGGCGCGGCGGCGCCGAAGGCGAGCCGCCGGTACACCGCCTCGTAGCCCTCCGCCATCCCGTCGGTGGAGAAGCTCCGGGCCACGTGCGCGACGGAGGCCTGTGGGTCCAGCCGGTCCGCCGCGCGCAGCGCCGCCGGCAGCTCCTCGGCGTGGTCCCGGATCAGCCCGGTGACCCCGTCCACCACCAGCTCCGGCACGGCGCCGCGCCGCAGCGCCACGACCGGCGTACCGGTCGCCATCGCCTCCACCATCACGATGCCGAACGGCTCGTCCCACTGGATCGGCATGATCAGGCAGCGCGCGTCCACCATCAGCCGGATGGTCGCCTCCCGGTCGGCGTTGAACACCACGGTGACGTCCTCGTCCAGCAACGGCTCGACGACCTCGGCGAAGTAGCGCCGCTCGGCCGGCTCGTTGCACTTGCCGGCCAGGGTCAGCGGCAGGCCGGCCGCCCGGCAGGCGCGGATCGCGAGGTCCGGTCCCTTGTCCGGACTGAACCGGGCCAGCCAGAGCACCGGGCCCCGGCCGGGGCTCTGCTTGTGCGGGAACTCCCGCACGTCCATCGCGTTGTGCACGGTCCCCACCCAGGGCAGGCCCGGGTTCAGCCGGCGCTGCGTGTGCGAGATGGCCACCAGCCCCACGCCCCGGTCCACGTCGCTGAGCACGGTGCCGTACTCGCCGACGGGGTTGCCGTGCACCGTGGCCACGGTCGGCACCGCCCGCCGGCCGGCGACCAGCGGGCCGATCGTGGTGTGGTCGTGGATCACGTCGAAGTCGGCCGCGGTGACCAGGTGCCTCACCCGGGCCAGGTGGGCCAGCTCCGGCAGCGCCTCGCCCAGCCGGGCGTACTGGAGGTCCTCGACGGTGGAGACGAAGTCGGCGGCGGTGCCGTGGTGCCGGCCCGCGCCGAACAGGGTCACCGCGTGGCCGCGCTCGACCAGGCGGTCCACCAGCCCGTGCACCACCTGCTCCAGCCCGCCGTAGCCGGGCGGCGGCACCGACAGCCACGGCGGGACCACCATCGCGATCCGCAGCGGCCCTCGCGGCGGGCTCTCCGACGGACGGTGGGTCACGGCCACAGGTCCTCCCCCGTTGCTTCCCGGTGAGCGGGATCGGCGGCGATTTCCCCACCCCGGCTGCGCTAAACGGACATTCGTCGGACGCCACCGGCGGCTCACCCGGTGACGACGAGACGGTCGTCGACGGCCCGTACGCCCGGTGCCGACCAGGCGACCCGCTCCGCCTCGTCCCGCTCCCACCAGGAGCGGACGGTGCCGCCCAGGACGACGGTGTCGCCGGCCAGCTCCACGGTGATGGCCTCGGTGCCGGTCCGGCGGCGCAACGCCCGGCGCAGGTCCAGAGCGGTCTGCTCGGCGCTGGGCGGGGCCGGCGGCACCACCTCGACCAGGTTGGTCACCCCGCGTACGCCCCGCAGCCGGCGCAGCTCCTGCTCGGCGGTGCGCCGCTGGTAGCCGAACTCCACCTCGCCGCGCAGCATCAGCCAGCCGGCGGAGACCGTCACGTCCAGCCGCTCGGCGGGCACGAAGCTGTCCCACTCCAGCGCCCGTGCGGCGGCGAGGGCGAGTTCGCCGTCGTCCTGACCGTCCAGGCCGGGCAGGCGTACCTCGATGTCGTCGGCGACCGCCCGCACGCCTCGTACCCGGTGCGCGCAGCGCTGCGCCGCCCACTTGCGGGCGTAGCTGTCGACCCGGCCGGTCAGGGTGACCACGCCGTCGGCGACGCTCACCCCGATCTCGTGCGGCTGGGCCTGCGGGTCCCAGGCCAGTTCGTCGAGCACGTCGCGCTGGATGTCCGGATCGGTGCGGGTGGCCGCTGCCGTCGTCATGGCGTCCCCTCCCGTGCGGTCGGCTCCTGGCGAGGATGCCGACTCCTCGGGTGAGGCCGGCTCACCCTGGCGGGGTGAACCGGCAGCGGACCGGCGTCGTGGGGGCCACGGGGTGCGAAAAAAGGCGACGGGTGACAGAGCCAACCCCCTTGGCTCCGCCACCCGCCGCCCCGGAGGAGGCAGGTCTGGTGTTATGACGTCTCGGCGAGCGTCACGGTTGCCTTCGCCTCGGCACCATTTCGCTTGTAGGTCACCTCGACCCGGTCGCCGACCTTGCCGGCCTGCACGGCGCCGACCAGGTCGTTGGAGTCGTTGACCACCTTGTCGCCGAACCTGGTGATCACGTCGCCCCGCTGGATGCCGGCCTTCTCGGCGGCGCTGCCCGGCACGACCGCGGCGACCAGCGCCCCGCCGTCCTCGGCGGCGTTGACGCTCACCCCGAGGGACGGGTGGCTGACCTTCTCGCCGCGCTGGAGCTTCTCGGCGACGTCCTTGGCCTTGTTGCTGGGGATCGCGAAGCCGACCCCGATGTTGCCGCTGCTGCCCTGTCCGGCGGTGGCGATCGCGGTGTTGATGCCGATCACCTCGCCCCGGGTGTTGACCAGCGCGCCGCCGGAGTTGCCGGGATTGATCGGTGCGTCGGTCTGGAGCAGCCCGGAGATCGAGCTGGCGCCCTGCTGCGGGTTCTGCTGCTGCCCGTTCTCGCCGGCCTGGATGGTCCGGTCCCGGGCGCTGAGGATGCCGGCGGTGACCGAGCCCTGCAGGCCCAGCGGGCTGCCCAGGGCGAGCACCTGGTCGCCGACCTGCATCCCGTCGCTGTCGCCGAACTTCGCGGCCTTCAGGTCGCTGACACCGCTGGCCTTGACCACGGCGAGGTCGGTCTTCGGGTCGGTACCGACGATCTTGGCCTGGGCGGTCTTGCCGTCGGCGAAGACCACCCGGACGGTGTCGCCGGAGGCGGAGGCGACCACGTGGTTGTTGGTCAACACGAAGCCCTCCGCGCTCAGGATCACGCCGGAGCCCTCGCCGTTGCCCGTGATGATGGAGACCACGCTGTCCTGCACGGCGGCGGCGATCTTCGGCAGGTCGGCGCTGTTGATCACCGGCGCGGCCGAGTAGGTGCGGGTGATGCCGCCGGAGTCGTCGACCGCGAGAGCGAGCGCGCCACCGGCCACGCCAGAGCCGAGCATCAGGGCGAAGACCGCCACGCCGGCGCCGACGAACTTGGCCACCTTCGAGGGGCGCGGGCCGGCGGCCCAGGGCGGCACCGGCTGCCCGCCGTGCTGCGGCGGGACCGGCCCACCGGGCCCCTGCGCACCCGGGTAGCCCGCCGTCCAGCCGGGCTGCTGGGCGGGCCCGGGCTGGTAGCCGGCGGCCGGGTACTGACCGGGGGACCGATACGGCTGGTAGCCGGGGCGGTAGGCCTGCTCACCACCATGCGCCCCGCCCGGGTACGGCGCGGCGGAGGCCTGCCCCGCCTGCGGGTACCCGGCCGACGGGTACCCGGCACCGGAGGCCTGGCCGGCGTACGGCGCGGCGGAGGCCTGCCCGGCGCCCGGGTACGGGCCGGCGGAGGTCTGGCCGGCGTACGGGGCGGCCGAGGTCTGGGCGTCCGGCGTGGTGGCGGCGCCCGGCTGGGTGCCGGCCGGCTCCCCCGCGGTGCCGGCGGCGTCGCCCGGGGCGGCCGGGCGGGGTTCGGTGGAGTCGGACTGCCCAGGCTCGACGGGGGACAGCTCGGCGGTGGGGTGCGACGGCTCCGCGTCGGGGGCGGCCGGCCGCCGCTGCGGGTCGGTCTCGAACTCGGTCATGGCTCCACTTTCTCCCGTCGCACTGGCACCAGCCTGGAACCCGCCTGAATGTTTTCTGAAAGTCAGTCGGTCTCGCCGTCGGCGTCCGGCAGCAGCGGCAGCCGGACCCGGAAGGTCGCCCCGCCGCCCGGGGTCTCGGCGACCTGCACGGTGCCGTGGTGGGCGGTGACCAGGGCGGCGACGATGGCCAGCCCCAGCCCGGTGCTGGTGATCCCGCTCGCCCGGCGGGTCCGGGCCGCGTCGGCGCGGTAGAAGCGCTCGAACACCCGCTCGGCCTGCTCCGGGGTGAGGCCCGGACCGGTGTCGGCCACCTCGACCACGGCCAGGTTCCCCGGCTCGGCGCGCAGGCGCAGGGTCACCGACGCGTCGGGCGGGGTGTGGGTGAGCGCGTTGGTCATCAGGTTGCCGATGACCTGCCGCAACCGGGCGTCGTCCCCGTGCACCACCAGCGACCCCGAGCCGGGCTCGATCTCCAGTTCGATCCGCCGGTCGGGGGCGACCACCCGCGCGGCCTGCACGGCGTCGGAGGCGAGCACCGGCAGCTCGATCGGGGCCAGCGAGAGCGGCCGTTCCCGGTCCAGCCGGGCCAGCAGCAGCAGGTCCTCCACCAGCAGCCCCATCCGGGCCGCCTCGTCCTCGATGCGGCGCAGCAGGTCGGCGGTCTGCTCGGGCGCGCGGGCCGCGCCCTGCCGGTACAGCTCGGCGAAGCCCCGGATGGTGGTCAGCGGGGTACGCAGCTCGTGCGAGGCGTCCGCGACGAACTGCCGCATCCGCTCCTCCGAGCGGCGGGCCCGCGCCTCGGAGATCTGCGCGGCGTGTGCCGCGTCCCGGGCGCCGGCCTCCGCCGAGCGGGCGGCGGTCTCCGACGCGGCCCGGGCGGTGAAGGCGGCCTCGATCTGGGCCAGCATCGCGTTCAGCGCGCGGGAGAGCCGGCCCAGCTCGGAGGTCGCGCACTCCTGCCCCTCCTCCGGGTCGGGCACCCGTCTGGTGAGGTCGCCACCGGCGATCGCGGCAGCGGTGCGCTCGATCTCCACCAGCGGCTTGAGGCTGGTCCGCACGATCGCCGCGCCGATCGAGGCGAGCAGGATCAGCACCGCGCCGCCGACCAGGAGGTCTATCCAGACCAGCCGCTTGACGGCCAGGTCGACGTCGGTCAGGTGCTGGCCGACCGCCAGCACGCTGCCGTCCGGCAGCTCGCGGTAGAGCATCCGCCAGCGGTCGTGGCCGTCCTGGGCTCGGACGGTGAAGGGCTCACCCTGCTCGGCCCGGAAGCCGGCCACGTCGGCCGGGATCGGCGGCAGGTCGTCGCGCTCCAGGACCGGGTCGTACCCGATGATCTCGCCGCCGTCGGCGTTGGCCAGGGCGACGACGTAGTCGGTGGGCAGCGACGCGCGCACGCGACCGGACTGCAGGTCGGGCAGGACCCGGCCGACCTGGACGCTGGCCGCCTGGAGCTCGGCGTCCACCTGGCCGACCAGGTAGTTGCGGAGGAAGTACGTGGTCAGCGAGCTGATTACGAGCAGCGCGGCGGCGACCAGCGCCAGCACCGACGCGACCAGCTTGATCCGCAACGGGACGCTGCGGATTCGGCCCTTCGCGTCGTGCAGGACGCTCATCGGTGCACCGTGGTTCGCGACTGCGGGGCTCGCGGAACCGACTCGGTCCTCGCGCTCACGCTGTCGGCTTGCGCAGCACGTAGCCCACCCCGCGCAGGGTGTGGATCAGCCGGGGCTGGGTGTTGTCCACCTTGCGGCGCAGGTACGAGATGTAGGACTCGACGATGTTGTCGTCGCCCCGGAAGTCGTAGTTCCAGACGTGGTCGAGGATCTGCGCCTTGCTGAGCACCCGGTTGGCATTGAGCATCAGGTAGCGCAGCAGCTTGAACTCGGTCGGCGAGAGCTGCACCCGCTGGCCGGCCCGGTGCACCTCGTGGGTCTCCTCGTCCAGCTCCAGGTCGGCGAAGGTGAGCCGGGAGGGGGCGTGGTCGCCGGTGGCCGTACGCCGCAGCACTGCGCGGATCCGGGCGGTCAGCTCCTCCAGGCTGAACGGCTTGGTGACGTAGTCGTCGCCGCCCAGGGTGAGCCCACGGATCTTGTCGTCGGTGGCGTCCCGCGCCGTCAGGAACACCACCGGGGTACGGGTGCCGCCCTCGCGGAGCATCCGGATGACCTCGAAGCCGTCCAGGTCGGGCAGCATCACGTCGAGGACCACGAGGTCGGGACGGTGGTCCTTCGCGGTGCTCAACGCCGCGCTGCCGCTGGTGGCGGTGGCCACGTCGAAGCCGGCGAAGCGCAGGCTGGCGGAGAGCAGTTCGAGGATGTTGGGATCGTCCTCGACGACGAGCAGTCGCGCCTCGGTCTGGGTAGCGGCCATGCCCGCCATCATCCGCGACGCGGCTGCGCCGGCGCTGGACGCTTCCTGAAAAGACCCTGTGAGCCGCGTCAGCGCAGCAGCCGGCGGAGCCCGTCGAGCGCCCCGTCGAGGACCCGGATCGCCGTACGCAACTGGTTGTCGGAAAGTCGGTGCGCCCGGACCAGCCCGCCGACCTCCATGGTGAAGGCGGCCAGCCGCTGGTCGAACTCCGTCAGCAGCGGTGAGGCGGCGGGGGCGGGAGCCGCCGGCGGCACCGGCCGGTCCCAGCGGGCCTGCCGGGTCTGCCGGGCCGCCTCGCGCAGCTCGCGCTTGAGGTCCCGGACCGAGCCGCGAACCTCGGTCTGAATCTCCCCGGCGAGGGTGGAGAGGTCCTGCACCGAGGCGGTGATGTCGGCCTCCAGGGTGGCCAGTTCGCCGGCGCGCTGCCGCAGCTCCGCCCGGCCGGCCTCGGTGATCTCGTAGACCTTTCGGCCGCCGGCCGCGGTGTGGGTGACCAGCCCCTCCACCTCCAGCCGTTGCAGACGGGGATAGATCGTGCCGGCGCTCGGGGCGTACAGGCCGAGGAAGCGGTCCTCCAGCAGCCGAATCAGCTCGTAGCCGTGCTTCGGGCCGTCGTCGAGCAGCTTGAGCAGGTAGAGCCGGAGCCGCCCGTGACTGAACACGGCGGTCACGGCAGCTCCTCCTGGTCGTCGTCCACCGGACGGGCGAGCAGCTCGATGCTGCCCGACGTCGCGGAGGCCCAGAGCTTACCCTCGCCCGCCCCGAGGACTCCCTCGCTGTCGCGCACCGCGGCCAGCCCCCGGCTGGCCAGCACCTGGGGGAAGCCGCTGGTGATACGGCCGGAGGCGGTGTGCAGCCGGACGGCGAGGTCGCTGTCCTCCCGGACCCGGACGGTGATCCTGCCGGAGATGGTGCTGAGCCGGATCTCGCTGCGCCGGGGATTGTCGAAGTCGCAGGTGATCGCACCGGAGACGGTGTGCGCGCGGACCTGGCCCGGCGCGCTGTCGGCCACGATGACCTCGCCGGAGACGGTCTCCAGGGTGACCTCGCCGGCCACCCCGAGCGCCTCCACCGGACCGGAGACGATCTTCGCGGCGGTGGCGCCGCGCAGCCCCATCAGGGTGATCTGGCCGGAGGTCACGTCGGCCCGGGTCCGCCCGCGCAGCCCGGAGGCGACCAGCGAGCCGTCGATCAGGTTGAGGGTGGCCGCCACGTGGGCGGGGACCGCGACGGAGACGTCGACCCGGGGCCAGCGGGCCAGTGGGCCGACCCACCGGAACACCTGCGACCAGCGGAACTTCCGCTCCTGGACGACGCTGAGCCGGCCGTCGCGGTGCTCGACGTGGATCGGCCGACCCTCGCCGCTGGCCTGGGTGATGTCGACCCGGGCCGGGCCGTCGGTGGCGACCACGTTGAGCCGACCGCTGATCAGCCGCACGTCGAGTTCGGTGACCGGGTCGTCCAGGGTGAAGCGTCGCGGCTGCTCGACCGTCCAGCTGGTCATGGCGTCCTCCCCTCGATGCGCACGGCCGGCGGCCCACGCCTGGGAGGAGCGTAACGCGATACATCGCGATAGGACAAGACACGTCGCGAGTCGGGTACGCGTCAGGCCGCCAGGCCCAGCTCCCTTCCGGCCCTCAATGCACCGAGGCGACTTCAGGCTGGCCCGCCAAACGCGGCTCTGCGGTGGGCCGCCCACTCGCCGGTCCCGGCCGCGAGGACGTGCACCCATCCCTCAGTGCTCTGCTGGGACTTGGTTGACCACTTCGAGGCGTTCCTCGACGCGAACTCGTCCAAGGACTCGCGGCCAGTCGCAGTCCATGCGGGGAACTGCGCTAGCCACTCCTCTGCCTGCTCAGGGGTGTGACCGCTGCCGATGAGCCACTGGACGAGCAACGCGAGTTCGACCCACGGGGCTGCCTTGGTCGCGTACGCCCAGTCAGCGATTCGCAGGCCACGTGTGGTGGCGATCAGGTTGGCCGGATTGAAATCGGAGTGGATGAGCGTGCCGCCGTCCATCGCCGGATGCGCGAATCCGAGCCGGGCGTCAGGGGTGAACCACAGTCCGGCCGGCGCGGTTGTCTCCTGGAGTTCCTTGAGCGCCACGGCGAGCAGATCGAGGTCCGGGCTGCCGGGCGACAGTTCGGGGTGGGGGCCGTCAAGATGCTCGGCCCCCACCACCAACCAGCCGTCGCACTCGAAGTGCCACAGGATTGCCGGCGGGTACCAGTCGATGGCCTGGGTCGCCGTCAGCTCGTAGCGCAGTGACCGAACGCTCAGCCCTCCAGAGGCCGCCTTGATGAAGACCCTTCCGGCTGGCCCGGTGATGGTCGAGGCGATCTCCGCATGGTTGCCACTCGGAGCCGCGACGGCGTCGAAGGCTCCGCCGACCCGTTGGGCGATCTTCGCCGTGACGGTCTCGGGCAGCGCGGTCCAGTCACTTCGCATCGGGTCTCTTCTCTGCTACCTGCCTGGCTGAGGCGGGTTCGGCGGGCAGCAGGACTCGGCCTCGCCACCCCAGAATTCCATGTCGACCCGGTGCCCGGTCTCGTGCAACGCGGCGAGCGTGTAGGTGATGGCGGTACCATCCTGCATGGCCTCGGTCAGGACCGGACGATGGTGCACGTAGTGACCCGCGATCTTCTCGCAGACGGCGGTGTAGGGCTCGCTGATCTGGAGAGCGGCGTGCCAGACGGCGTCGACCGGCCGGGTCGGAACGACCCGGTAGGACCCGCCGGACGGCAGACGCATCCCGAAGTCGGGCTCGTCCTGCGAGTCGGCGTACGCCTTCAGGAAGACGAGGAACTGCCCGACCGCACGCTCGGCGTAGGTCTGGGTCACCTCCTGCTGCGCGGCGAAGTAGCGGGCGATCTTGTCGAACAGTTCGGTGGAGACGAGGGTTCGGGGGTCGGCGGCGATCGTGGCCGGCTTGTCGGCAGTGATAGTCAAGGCTCCTCCTTGGTCCTTGTGCGTTGCGTCCGTGCCTGTCCTGGCTTGAAGCGATCTTGGTGTGCGGAAGGCTCTCGGCACGGTCGGCACGGAGGCCCCCTCGCCCTTGACCGGCGGCGACTCATTTCGCCCCGCTGACCACAGCTCGGCGGAACGGCCCCCAAGCGACGAAGCGGTCGAACAGCTCGCGCGGGCTCGGCCCGTCGTGCGGGTTCAGGTGGTAGAGGTCTTGCATCGCCTCGTACATCAGGCCGGCGAGATAGATCGACAGGGTCGGGAGCTTGCGCTCGTACTCCGCCTTCAGCAGGAGTCGGGACTGGGCGCACGGCCAGGGCTGACCGCACGACCGGCAGAACCAGTGGGGTCGCATCGGGGTGTGCGGCGGCGTGGTCTGCGTGCGGTAGCTGGGCCGGTCCGGGTGCGGGCCGAGGCGGGGTGTCGGGAGCTGAGCAGAGATCACCATCTCCCCCCGTTCGCGCGCCACGCCTGCGCCGGAGTCAGCCGGCCGACGCGGCCGACGTCCAAAGTCGAGTACGCCCTCGTCGGCTCGCACATCCAGGCGAGCGGGTTGTCGCCGGGTCTGTGCGCTGGCTGCTCGGTCCTGCGGTTGAACCACGGCGACACCTCAACCTCCTCGGGTAGCTGGGAAGGGCCGCTCCACCACGGGGAAGCAGAGCGGCCCGGGCACGGAGTCCGCCCGAGCCCCGTCCGGCGACGAGCAGGTCCGCATTGGTGACAGTCTGGTTAGGACGCCACTACTGTCGATACCTGCTCGCAGCATCTGTGCAGGCCAGCGGGCCAGTTGAGCAGCCGCGAGCAACGCGCCGACGAGACTGAGTAGAGGTTGGGGAATCGATGGGGATCGCTACGGACTATGTGCTGGAGGAGCTGCGCCTGTTCCGAGCCGGGCTCGGGCTCAGCCAGGACGACTTCGGCAAGGCCATCGGGTACTCAGGCTCACACGTCAGCTCTGTCGACACCGGCGGTCGCCCGCCCACGAAGGAGTACATGCGGGCAATCGACGAGAGGTACAGGACCGGCGGCCGGTTCGTGCGGATGCTGGAGAGGCTGGCCCAGCTGGACGCGGAGCCGACCTGGCTGCGGGAGTGGATCGAGTTCGAGCGCGCGGCGACCACGCTGCGGTGGTTCGAGCTGGCCTATGTCCCTGGCCTGCTCCAGACCGAGCGGTACGCCCGATCCACGCTGGCCGGCGGCCGATTCGCGGCCGAGGACGTCGACCGGATCGTGGCCTCCCGGCTGGAGCGGCAGTCCATCCTTCAGCGCCCGCGACCGCCCCAGCTCGTCGCTGTCCTGGACGAGGCGGTGCTTCGCCGGCCGGTGCTCGGTCAGCCGGGACTCATGGCCGAGCAGTGCGAGTACCTGGCCCACGTCGCGGCCGACGAGCATATTCAGGTGCACGTCGTGCCAATGGATGCTGGCATGTATCTGGGGCTGGCCGGTCAGTTCATCATCGCCGAACTGCCGGACGGCGCACGGGTAGCGCACGCGGACAACCAGCTCAGTGCACAGATCGTCGATGCGCCTGCGGATGTCGCTACGCTGGCAAAGACGTGGGAGGTTGTGCGGAACGAAGCCCTCCCCCGCCGGCAGTCAATCGAGCTGATCAAGGAAGTGGCGAAGTCATGGACGTGATGACCCCGCAGTGGCGGAAGTCGACGAAGTCCGGCGGCAACGGCGGGTCCTGCGTCGAAATTGCCGACAACATGCCGGGGGCCGTGCTGGTGCGCGACACCAAGGACCGGGAGGGCGGCACCCTCAACTTCGACCCGCAGTCGTGGCAGTCCTTTGTTGACCTGGCGAAGCAGATCGGCCCCGTCGGCTGATCTGCCTTGAACGTAGAGAAGGCCCCCAGCGCGAAGCTGGGGGTCTTCTTTGTTACCTGACGAGGCACGCTCCGGTGCAGTACTGCTCGTCGATGCCGTCGCTCACCAGCGACGCCTTGGCCGTACGGTGATCGCCTGACCGTGATCCGCTCGTACGGTGCCTGCGGCCGGCTGCCCAGCGGACACGAGGCAGTGCCTCCTCAGCTGCGGCTGCCACCTCCGACCAGCGGAACCTCCGCTCCTGGACGGCGGTGAGCCGCCCGTCGCGGTGCTCCACGTGGATCGGCCGACCCTCGCCGCCGGGAGTCGGTCGCGAGTCGGGTGAGCTTCAGGCCGCCAGGTCCAGCTCCGTTGCGCCTGTCGAGGCACCGAGCTCGGCCGGCGGGGAGACAGCCGTCCACCCGGCAGCCGCCGCCCGGGTCGAATCTGCCGCCTGGAGGAGGCCCGGGCCGGTCGGCGCGGTCACCGGACGAGGCGCGGCAGGCGGGGCCGGCACCAGGTGGACCGCCGACTCGGCGGCCCGGGCCAGCGCCCGCCGGTCCGCGTCCCGGGCCGGATGCAGGGCCGCGGCGACCCGGACGGTGACCACCAGGTCGCGGGCGGCGAGCACCCGGCGTACCGACCGCCAGAGGGTGTCGTCGCCGAGGAAGGCGGCCGCCGTGGTGGCCTCGCCGGTCGCGGCGCAGCCGTAGCCGACGCGCAGCGGCACCACCGGCGCCCCGGCGTCGATCGCCGCCTGGAAAACGGCCGGCCGGAACCCCCGCCCCGGCCGGCAGTCGCCGGCGGTCAGGGTGCCGCACCAGGTCGTACCCTCCGGGAAGACCGCGACCGGGTCACCGGCCCGCAGCGTCCCGGCGATCCGGGCGACGGTCGCCGGCAGTTCGCGGGGCCGGGCCCGGTCGACGAAGAGCGCGCCGCCCGCGCGGGCCAGCACCCCGACCAGCGGCCAGGCCCGCACCTCCCGCTTGGCCAGCATCCGGGCCGGCGCGACGGCCAGCACCGCCAGCACGTCGAGCCAGGAGACGTGGTTGGCGACCAGCAGCGCGCGCCGCCGCGGCGGCCGGCCCCGCACCTCCAGCCGCACCCCGAGGGCGCGCGCCGTCGCCCGCGCCCAGCCGCGCAGCGCGGTCGCACGCGACGCCGCCGGCAACACCGGCAGCAGCCCGGCCAGGCCCGCCCCCACCAGCAGCATCCCGAGTACGCCCAGCAGCCGGGCCACCCGCCGGGCGGCGGGCACGGCGGGCACCTGCCCCGGCACCGGCAGGCAGTCCGGACCGCAGCCGGAGGTGGGCCGCCACAGCTCGGCGCTCACTCCTGCGCCCCGCCCAGGAAGTGCCGCAGGTAGCGCGGGTTCATCCGGTCCAGGGAGAAGAGCACGTAGAAGTCGGCCACCCCGAAGTCCGGGTCGTACGCCGGCTCCCCGGCGACCCAGGCGCCCAGCCGGAGGTAGCCGCGCAGCAGCGGTGGGATCAGCGCCTGCCCGGCGGCGCCGCCCTCGGCGGTGTCCAGCGCGACCGCCCCCGGCTCGGCGAACCAGGGCCGCAGCGGACGGACCCGCAGCAGCGGCGGGGCCAGGTGCCGGGCGCGGGCCCGGGCCCACACCTCGGCGGCGGCCCGGCCCCCGTCGCCCACCGGCACCGAGGCGCAGCCACCCAGCCAATGGGAGCCGCGCAGGTGCAGGTAGCGGGTGATGCCCGCCCACATCAGGTTGATCACGGCACCCGAGCGGTGGTCGGGGTGGACGCAGGAACGGCCGGCCTCCACCAGGACGTCGCGCAGCGGGTCCAGGGAGGTCAGGTCGAACTCGCTCGCGGCGTACCGGCGGTCGGTGCGTCCCGGCGGCAGCAGCCGGTACGTGCCGACCACCGCGTCGGTGCGCTCCTCGCGCACGATCAGGTGGTCGCAGTGGGTGTCGAGGTCGTCGACGTCCAGCCCGGCCCCGCCCGGGCGCAGCGTCGCGCCCAGCTCGGTGGCGAAGACCTCGTGGCGCAGGCGTTGCGCGGCCGCGACCTGGGTGGGGTCGTCGGCGATCAGCAGGGTGTATCCGCTGGTCGTCAGGGGTGCGCCAGCGGCGTGCAGAACGGCCATGGGACCTGTGTAGGTGTCCGGGGTTGCCGGCCGCCCCGGCGAAGGATGTCGATCCGGTGAACGGCCGTCGGCGGTCCGCCCCGAACCGCCGACGCCGGGCTCCCGGACCTTCCGCCGGGCCGGCGTGGCAGGCTGCCCGGGCGGACCCGGCGGCGGCGCCGGGCACGACGGAGGTGCGTCGATGATCATCGAGTCCCGGTTCAACGGGCCGCCCGGATCGGGCAACGGCGGGTGGAGCGCCGGGGTCTTCGCCGAGGCGTACGGGGGCGACCGGCCGGTCGAGGTGACGCTGCGCCGCCCGCCCCCGCTGGAGACCCCGCTTACGCTGGCCGACGGCGACGTCCTCGACCCGGACGGGCAGCTCGTCGCCCAGGTCCGCCCGACCGACGACCCGCCCGCGGCGGTCGCCCCGGTCGACCCGGCGACGGCGGCGGCCGCCTCGGCCGCGTACCCCGGCCTGCGGGACCACCCCTTCCCCGGCTGCTACGTCTGCGGCCCGGACCGCCCGGACGGGCTGCGGATCTTCCCGGGACGGCTGCCGGACGGCCGGACCGCCGCGCCGTTCCACGCGCCCGACCGGGTGGTGCCCGCCACGGTCTGGGCGGCGCTGGACTGCCCGGGCGGCTGGGCCGTCATCGCCCCGGGCCGGCCGTACGTCCTCGGCCGGGTCGCCGCGGTCGTCGACGCGCTGCCCGGGCCCGGCGACGAGTGCGTGGTGACCGGCGAGCTGGTCGGCGGCGAGGGGCGCAAGGCGGTCGTGCGCACCAGCCTGTACGCCCCGACCGGCGCGCTGCTCGGCCGGGCCCGGGCCACCTGGATCGCGCTGCCCCCGGAACCCGCCTCTCGTCCCTGAGGACGACCGCCTCCTGCGTGAGGTGGAGCCCGGACTACGGACCGCGCCCGATTGACCGGGTTGCGCGCCCTTGCCAGGCTGTGCCCCGGCGCTCTCCGCAACGGCGCCGCACACCGCGGCGCGTGACGCGCCGCCGCACGGGAGGAGCACGATGTCCGACGGGCAGTGGAGCCCCAGCACCGGGACCGGCCAGATCGTGGTGTCCGGACTGACGAAGCACTACAAGAACGTCCGGGCGGTGGACAACCTGTCCTTCACCGTCGAACCGGGGCGGGTGACCGGCTTCCTCGGCCCGAACGGCGCCGGCAAGACCACCACGCTGCGCATGCTGCTGAACCTGGTCACGCCGACCAGCGGCGACGCCACCGTGGACGGGGTCCGCTACGCCGACCTGACCGACCCGCTGCGGCACGTGGGCGCGGTGCTGGAGGCGTCCAGCGCGCACAAGGGCCGGACCGGCCTGAACCACCTCCGGGTGATCTGCGCCGCGGCCGGGCTGCCCCGGCAGCGCGCCGACGAGGCGCTGGCCCTGGTCGGGCTGACCCCGGCCGCCCGGCGCAAGTTCAAGGGCTACTCGCTGGGTATGAAGCAGCGGCTCGGCATCGCCGCCGCGATGCTCGGTGACCCGCGGGTACTGATCCTGGACGAGCCGGCCAACGGGTTGGACCCGGAGGGCATCCGGTGGATGCGCGGGTTCCTCAAGAGCCTGGCCCAGGAGGGCCGCACGGTGCTGGTCTCCAGCCACCTGCTCTCCGAGATGCAGCTGCTCGCCGACGACGTGGTGATCATCGCCGCCGGCCAGCTGGTCCGGCAGGGGCCGGTCGAGCAGGTGATCGGCTCGATGGCCCAGGGCGTGCGGGTGCGGGTGCGCACCCCGCAGGCCGACGAGCTCGTCGCCGCGCTGAAGGCGCAGTCGGCCACCGTCACCCCGGACGAGCACGGCGTCCTGCTGGTGGACGGGGCGGACGCCCCGACCGTCGGCCGGGTCGCTCTGGCCGCCGGGGTGGAACTGCACGAACTCACCACGGAACGACCCGATCTGGAACGGGTCTTCCTGGAGCTGACGGCCGGGAAGGCGGGCATCCGATGAACCTGGTCCGAGCCGAGCTGCTCAAGATCCGTACGACCAACACGTGGTGGCTGTTCGGCCTCGGCGCGCTGGTCACCCTGGCCCTGGCGTTCCTGGTCAACGCGCTCAACGCGAACCTCACCCTGAGCGGCCCGCAGGACGTGGAGGGCCTGCCGGAGGAGCAGGCCGCACAGGTCCTGGCCTCGGCCGACGAGGTCTACCAGGCGGCGAACCTGTTCACTTCGGGGCAGTACTTCGGGCTGCTCTTCGTGCTGCTGCTCGGCATCATCGTGGTGACGAACGAGTTCTACCACCAGACCGCGACGACCACCTTCCTCACCACCCCGCACCGGACGGTGGTGGTCACCGCCAAGCTGGTCGCGGCGGCGCTGATCGGCGCGCTCTTCTGGCTGGTCACCACCGTGCTGACCGTGCCGGCGACGCTGATCTTCTTCGCGGCCAAGGGGTGGGACGCGCACCTGGGCGACTGGGACATCACCCGCGCGATCCTGCTCAACCTGCTGGCGTACGTGCTCTGGGGCGTCTTCGGCGTCGGCTTCGGCGTGCTGATCCGCAGCCAGATCGGGGCGACCATCACCGCCGTGGTGCTCTACCTGGTCGGCACGACGGCGGCGAACCTGGTCTTCTTCCTGCTCCAGCAGTGGCTGGAGCAGGACTGGATCAGCAAGCTGGCGGTGATCGTGCCGTCCACCGCGTCCTCGCTGATGATCAGCGGCACCGAACTGCCGGGCAACCCGCCGCAGTGGGTGGGCGCGGTGGTCCTGATCGCGTACGCCGTGGTGACCTCGGCGGCCGGCAGCCTCATCATGCGGCGCCGCGACATCGCCTGAGTCGGACCCGGGCGACGGCCCCGGTCGGTGGCGGTGACGTCACCGACCGGGGCCGTCGCGTCTATCAGGAGTCGGCGCGACACGCAGGGTTTGGCGAACTTCTGGCATCTTCTGTGAAACGGGCCACCCGTCGGAGGCGGAAATGCCTGTGGCATTCGTACGGCGTAGCCTGGGAGCCGTCTCCCGTGCGCCGGTAACCGGGCACGGGTGCCGACCGCGTGACATACAAACCCGCGTGAAAGAGGCGATTACCGGCCGTGTCGACCCAGCAGACTTCGCAGGAGAACCCACTGGCGGGTTTCGGCCCGAACGAGTGGATCGTCGAGGAGATGTACCAGCGCTACCTCGCCGACCCGTCGAGCGTCGACTCGGCCTGGCACGACTTCTTCGCCGACTACCGGCCGGCCCCGGGCGCCGCCACGCCGCGCCCGGCCGAGGAGAAGGCCCCGGTCAAGGCCGCCCCCGCCGAGCCGGCCGGCCAGCCGGAGGCCGCCGCGACCGTGGCGCAGCCGGCCGCCCCTGCCAAGCCGGCCCCCGCCGCCAAGGCCCCCGCCAAGCCGGCGCCGGCCAAGGCCGCCCCGGCCAAGCCGGCCGCCAAGGCGCCGGCCGTGAGCGGTGCGGGCACCACCCCGCTGCGCGGCGTGGCCGCCAAGATCGTGCAGAACATGGACGCCTCGCTGGCGGTGCCGACCGCGACCAGCGTGCGCGCCGTCCCGGCCAAGCTGCTGGTCGACAACCGCATCGTGATCAACAACCACCTCGCCCGCGGGCGCGGTGGCAAGGTCAGCTTCACCCACCTGATCGGGTACGCGCTGGTCCGGGCGCTGGTCGAGCACCCCGAGATGAACAACTCCTTCGCCGAGGTCGACGGCAAGCCGGCGATGGTCCGCCCGGAGCACGTCAACCTGGGCATCGCCATCGACCTGGCCAAGCCGGACGGCTCCCGCAACCTGGTGGTGCCGTCCATCAAGGCCTGCGAGCAGATGGACTTCCGGCAGTTCTGGCAGGCGTACGAGGACGTGGTCCGGCGCGCCCGCCGCAACGAGCTGACCATGGAGGACTACGCCGGCACCACCATCTCGCTGACCAACCCGGGCGGCATCGGCACGGTGCACTCGATCCCCCGCCTGATGCAGGGGCAGAGCGCCATCATCGGCGTCGGCGCGATGGAGTACCCGGCGCCGTACCAGGGCATGAGCGAGACCACCCTGGCCGAGCTGGCGGTCAGCAAGATCATCACGCTGACCAGCACCTACGACCACCGGATCATCCAGGGCGCGCAGTCCGGCGAGTTCCTCAAGGTGATGCACGAGCTGCTGCTCGGCGAGCGCGGCTTCTACGACCAGATCTTCACCTCGCTGCGCATCCCGTACGAGCCGGTGCGCTGGATGCGGGACGTCGCGGTCGACTCCGAGGGCCAGATCAACAAGACCGCGCGGGTGCACGAGCTGATCCACGCGTACCGGGTGCGCGGCCACCTGATGGCCGACACCGACCCGCTGGAGTTCAAGATCCGGAGGCACCCGGACCTCGACGTCCTCCAGCACGGGCTGACCCTGTGGGACCTCGACCGGGTCTTCCCGGTCAACGGCTTCGCCGGCCGGCAGCGGATGAAGCTGCGGGAGATCCTCGGCGTGCTGCGGGACTCGTACTGCCGCCGGGTCGGCATCGAGTACATGCACATCCAGGACCCGGAGGAGCGCCGCTGGATCCAGGAGCGGATCGAGCGTAAGTACGAGAAGCCGCCGGCCGACGAGCAGAAGCACGTGCTCAACCGGCTCAACGCCGCCGAGGCCTTCGAGACCTTCCTGCAGACCAAGTACGTCGGGCAGAAGCGCTTCTCGCTGGAGGGCGGCGAGTCGCTGATCCCGCTGCTGGGCGAGATCCTGGAGTCGTCGGCCGAGGGCGGGCTGGACGAGGTCGTCATCGGCATGGCCCACCGCGGCCGGCTGAACGTGCTGGCCAACATCGTCGGCAAGCCGTACGAGAAGATCTTCTCCGAGTTCGAGGGCCACCTGGACCCGCGCTCGACCCAGGGCTCCGGCGACGTGAAGTACCACCTGGGCCAGAACGGCAAGTTCACCACCCCGGACGGCGACCACGCGGTCAAGGTCTCGGTGGTGGCGAACCCGTCGCACCTGGAGGCCGTGGACCCGGTGCTGGAGGGCATCGTCCGGGCCAAGCAGGACCGGATCGACCTCAAGCTGGAGGGCTACACCGTGCTGCCGCTGGCGGTGCACGGTGACGCCGCCTTCGCCGGCCAGGGCGTGGTCGCCGAGACGCTCAACCTCTCCCAGCTGCGCGGCTACCGCACCGGCGGCACCGTGCACGTGGTGGTCAACAACCAGGTCGGCTTCACCACCGCCCCGGAGTACAGCCGCTCCAGCCTCTACAGCACCGACGTGGCCCGGATGATCCAGGCGCCGATCTTCCACGTCAACGGCGACGACCCCGAGGCCGTGGTCCGGGTCGCCCGGCTGGCCTTCGAGTACCGGCAGGCGTTCAACAAGGACGTCGTGATCGACATGGTCTGCTACCGCCGGCGCGGGCACAACGAGGGCGACGACCCCTCGATGTCCAACCCGGAGATGTACAAGATCATCGACTCGAAGCGCTCGGTCCGCAAGCTCTACACCGAGGAGCTGATCGGGCGGGGTGACATCACCGTGGAGGACGCGGAGGAGCTGCTGCGCGACTACCAGGGGCAGCTGGAGCGGGTCTTCAAGGCCACCCGCGACGCCGCGACCACCCCGCGCAAGCTCAGCCGACCGCGCCGCGAGGAGGAGCCGGAGCCGCAGGTGGAGACCGCCACCGACGCCGCCGTGGTCAAGGCGATCGGCGAGGCGCACGTCAACCTCCCCGAGGGCTTCACCCCGCACAAGCGGATCCAGCAGCTGCTCGACCGGCGGGCCAAGATGTCCGTCGAGGGCAACATCGACTGGGGCTACGGCGAGATCATCGCGCTCGGCGCGCTGCTGCACGACGGGGTCACCGTCCGGCTCGCCGGGCAGGACTCCCGCCGCGGCACCTTCGTCCAGCGGCACGCCTCGGTGGTGGACGCCAAGACCGGCGACGACTACCTGCCGCTGAAGTCGCTCACCGGCGACGGCGAGCGGTCCCGGTTCTTCGTGCACGACTCGCTGCTGTCCGAGTACGCCGCGATGGGCTTCGAGTACGGCTACTCGGTGGAGAACGTCAACGCGCTGGTCTGCTGGGAGGCCCAGTTCGGTGACTTCGTCAACGGCGCCCAGTCGGTGATCGACGAGTTCATCTCCTCCGGCGAGGTGAAGTGGGGCCAGCGCTCCGCGGTCACCCTGCTGCTGCCGCACGGCCACGAGGGCCAGGGCCCGGACCACACGTCGGGTCGCCCGGAGCGGTTCCTCCAGCTCTGCGCGGAGGACAACATGCGGGTGTCCATCCCGACCACCCCGGCGAACTACTTCCACCTGCTGCGTCGCCAGGCCCTGTCGCCGAAGCGCAAGCCGCTGGTGGTGTTCACGCCGAAGTCGCTGCTGCGGCACAAGCTCTGCGTCTCCTCGGTGGAGGACTTCACCACCGGCACCTTCCAGCCGGTGCTGGCCGACACCGCCGCCCCGGCGCCGGAGCAGGTGAAGCGGGTGCTGCTCTGCTCGGGCAAGGTCTACTACGACCTGTTCCAGGCCCGGGCCGAGCGCGGCGTCACCGACACCGTGATCCTCCGGATGGAGCAGCTCTACCCGCTGCCGATCGAGGAGATCCGGGCCGCGCTGGCGCAGTACCCGAACGCCGAGGACTTCGCCTGGGTGCAGGAGGAGCCGGCCAACCAGGGTGCCTGGTCGTTCGTCGCGCTCAACCTGCTGGAGCACCTGGCCGACGTCCGGCTGCGGCGGATCTCCCGCCCGGCCGCGGCGGCCCCGTCGGTCGGCTCGGCCAAGATGCACGAGGTCGAGCAGACCGCGCTGATCGAGGCGGCCCTCCCCCGCCCGTGACCTGACCGCACCGCCGAGACCCGGGGCAGCGCCGTCCGTCGACGGCCCTGCCCCGGTTCCGTCGGCACCCTCCCGACAAGGACGTACGGATGTACTTCACCGATCGTGGCATCGAGGAACTCGTCGAGCGCCGGGCCGACGAGCAGGTCAGCATCGAGTGGCTCGCCGAGCGCCTGCGCGACTTCGTCGACCTGAACCCCGAGTTCGAGACCCCCATCGAACGCTTCGCCACCTACCTGGCCCGTCTCGACGACGAGGACGACGAGTAAACCCGGGACCACCGGTCCAACCCGGGACCCCGTCCGGCCCGGGTGGGTGGGACGGAGGTCCCGGGCGCGGGAGCGCGTGATCTCCTAGGGTGGGGGGCGTGGCCCGCAGCGTCTACCTGACCAGCGTGGGGTCCGGCGGGGGGAAGTCGACCATCGCCCTCGGCCTCGCGGAACTCCTCTCCCGACAGGTCGAGCGGATCGGCGCGTTCCGGCCGCTGGTCGCCGACACCGGCGCCGACCCGATCCTCGCCCTGCTGATCGACCGCTACCGGGTGGACCTGCCGCAGCATGAGCTGACCGGCGCCACCTACGCCGAGGCGAGCACGCTGGTCGCCGACGGCCGCCGGGAGGAACTGATCTCCCGGATCGTCGAGCGCTACCGCAGCGTCGAGCAACGCTGCCCGGCGGTGGTCGTGGTGGGCAGCGACTTCGCCGACGGTGGCGACGGCGCGGGCCCCCGCGAGCTGGCCTTCAACGCCCGGCTGGCCACCGAGTTCGGCAGCGTGGTGGTGCCGGTGATCGACGGCTTCGGGCAGGAGCCGGAGGCGATCGCGGCCGCGGCGCGTGGGGCGTACCACGATCTGGAGGACCTGGGCGCGACGGTGCTGGCGGTGATCGCCAACCGGGTGCCCGGGCCGATGACCCTGCCGGAGCTGCCCGTCCCCGCGTACGCCATCCCGGAGGTGCCGACCGTGTCGGCGCCGACGGTGGCCGAGGTGGCGGCGGCGCTCGGCGCCACGCTGCTGGCCGGGGACGACGCCGCGCTCGACCGTGACGTGCTCGACTACGTGGTCGGCGCCGCGCACGTGCCCACCCTGCTCGACCACCTCACCGAGGGGGCGCTGGTGATCACCCCGGGCGACCGGGCGGACCTGCTGGTCGCGGCCAGCGCCGCGCACGTCGCCGGGCAGGTCTCGGTGGCCGGGCTGGTGCTCACCCTTGGCGAGCAGCCCGATCCCCGGGCGATGCGGCTGGTCGAGGGGCTCAACACCGGGCTGGCGGTGCTCTCGGTACGCAGCGACAGCTACGACACGGTGGCCGCGTCCAGCCGGATCGAGGGGCGCCCGAGCCCGGCCAACCCGCGCAAGGTGGAGGCGGCGCTCGGCGCGTTCGAGGGCAACGTGGACACCGTCGACCTGGCCCGCCGGCTGCGGGTCAGCCGGTCCGAGCGGGTCACCCCGCTGATGTTCGAGTACGACCTGATCGACCGGGCCCGGGCCACCCGCCGCCGGCTGGTGCTGCCCGAGGGGGCCGAGGAGCGGATCCTGCGGGCGGCGGAGGTGCTGCTCCGGCGGGGCGTGGCCGACCTGACCCTGCTCGGCCGCCCGGACGACATCACCCGCCGTACCCGGGAGCTGGGCATCGACGTCACCGGCGCCGACGTCGTCGACCCGGTCACCAGCGCGTGGCGCGACGAGTTCGCCGTCGAGTACGCGCGGCTGCGCGCCCACCGCGGCGTCACGGTCGAGCTGGCGCACGACATCGTGGCCCGGCCCAACTACTTCGGCACGATGATGGTGGTCACCGGGCACGCCGACGGCATGGTCTCCGGGGCCACTCACACCACGGCGGCGACCATCCGCCCGGCGTTCGAGATCATCCGGACGGTGCCCGGGGTCTCGGTGGCCTCCAGCGTCTTCTTCATGCTGCTCGCCGACCGGGTGCTGGTCTACGGCGACTGCGCGGTCAACCCCGACCCGGACGCCGCCCAGCTCGCCGACATCGCCATGTCGTCGGCCGACACCGCCGCCCGGTTCGGCATCGAGCCCCGGGTGGCGATGCTGTCGTACTCCACCGGCGACTCGGGGGCCGGGGCGGACGTGGAGAAGGTCGCGGCGGCCACCAAGCTGGTCCGCGAGCGCCGCCCGGACCTGCTGGTGGAGGGCCCGATCCAGTACGACGCGGCGATCGATCCGCAGGTCGCGGCGACGAAGCTGCCGCAGAGCACGGTGGCCGGCCGGGCGACGGTCTTCATCTTCCCGGACCTGAACACCGGCAACAACACGTACAAGGCGGTGCAGCGCTCGGCGGGCGCGGTCGCGGTCGGCCCGGTGATGCAGGGCCTGCGCCGGCCGGTCAACGACCTGTCCCGGGGCGCGACGGTCGCCGACATCGTCAACACCGTGGCGATCACCGCCATCCAGGCCGCCGCGGAGGCGTCATGATCGACCGGGTGCTCGTCCTCAACTGCGGTTCCTCGTCGGTGAAGTACCGGCTCTACGACGGTGAGACGGTCCGCGACTCCGGCACCGTGGAGCGGGTCGGCGAGCCGGGGGGCGGGCCGGCAGACCACGTCACCGCCGTCCGGCAGATCCTGGACCGGCTCGACCTGGAGGGGCTGGGCGCGGTCGGGCACCGGGTGGTGCACGGCGGCCGGCGGTTCAGCGAACCGGTGCTGATCGACGACGCGGTCCTCACCGCGATCCGGGAGCTGGTGCCGCTCGCGCCGCTGCACAACCCGGCCAACCTGGCCGGCATCGAGGTGGCCCGGGAGGCGCTGCCCGACGTGCCGCAGGTCGCCGTCTTCGACACCGCCTTCCACCATTCGCTGCCCGAGGCCGCCGCCACCTACGCCATCGACCGGGACGTCGCCGAGCGCTACGGCGTCCGCCGGTACGGCTTCCACGGCACCTCGCACGCGTACGTCTCGCGGCGCACGGCCGAGCTGCTCGGCCGGCCGTACGAGGGCCTGCACACGATCACCCTGCACCTGGGCAACGGGGCCAGCGCCTGCGCGGTCTCCGGCGGGCGCAGCGTGGCCACCTCGATGGGCATGTCCCCGCTGGAGGGCCTGGTGATGGGCACCCGCAGCGGTGACCTGGACCCGACGGTCATCTTCCACCTGCGCCGGGAGGGCGGGCTGGGGCTGGACGAGATCGACGACCTGCTCAACCACCGCAGCGGGCTGCTCGGCCTGACCGGCGCGAACGACATGCGCGAGGTGCTCCACCGGCGGGCCGCCGGGGACCCGGCCGCCGCGCTGGCCTTCGACGTTTACTGCCGCCGGATCACCGGGTACGTCGGGGCGTACTACGCGCTGCTCGGCCGGGTCGACGCGGTCACCTTCACCGCCGGCGTGGGTGAGCACTCCGCCGAGGTCCGGGCCGCGGCGCTGGCCGGGCTGGACCGGCTGGGCATCGCCGTGGACCCGGCGCGCAACGCCGGCGCCGGCGACCGGGTGATCTCACCCGACGGCGTCGAGGTCAGCGTCTGCGTGATCGGCACCGACGAGGAGCGGGAGATCGCCCGGGAGGCCCGCGTGGTGGCGGCGACCGCCGGCTGAGCGGAACCGGGTCGGCGGCGGCTCAGCCCAGGGCCAGCCAGCCGGCGACGGCGACCAGCAGCACCGCGACCGCGGCCGCGCCGGCGATCAGCGGCAGGCGGGACGCCACCTCGACGGGCGCGGTGGGCTCCGACTGGGCGAAGGCGCGGAACTGCTCCGTGTTGCCGCTGGGGTCAACGTACTCGTCAGACATGCCGGAGACCCTAGCGAAACCGCGCACCCCGCACGGTCCCGCCGAACCCAGGGTGACGCTTGCGGTCCGAGCGGTGGACGGGAACCGGCCGGGCGGCGGGCGGCACCCGGTCCGGACGGTGGGGTCGGGGTGGGCCGCCGGCCCCCTACCGTGAAGGGATGGAGGTGCCGCGGCCGGTCGTCGCGTTGATCACGGCGCTGCTGGCGGGCTGCGCACCGGCCACCGCCGCGGTCGGTGGGCCGCCGCCGGCCGGGCACGCCCCGGACCGGCTCCACCCGGTCGCGGTACGCACCCTCACGATCGACCCGACCGGGCCCCGGCCGCTGCCGGTGACGCTCTGGTACCCGACCGAGGACGGGCGGGTCGCCCCGGGACGGTTCCCGGTGGTGGTCTACAGCCACGGCCTGTGGAGCCTGCCCGAGCTGCACGCCGGGCTCACCACCCGGTGGGCGGCGGCGGGGTTCGTGGTGGCCGCGCCGACGTACCCGCACACCAACCTGCGGGCCCGGACGTTCACCCGGTCCGACGTCAGGAACCAGCCGGCGGACGGGTGGCGGTTGGTGCGGCACCTGGTCCGGCTCGACGCGGGGCGGGCGGACCCGCTCGCCGGGCACCTGGACGTCGGCCGGGTCGCCGCCGTCGGCCACTCGGCGGGCGGCTTCACCACCGCCGGCATGTTCACCTCGGGACACTCGGCCCGGCTCCGCGCCGGAATCGTGATCGCCGGCGGCGGGCTGGCCGGCAGCTTCGCCGGGCCGGACGCTCCCCTGCTCTTCGTGCACGGCACCGCCGACCCGGTGGTGCCGCTGAGCGTCGGTCGGGCCGCGTACGGCCGGGCCGGGCCGCCGGCGGCCTTCCTGAGCGTGCTCGGGCAGGGGCACGGCGAGTACCTGACCCCGGGCCGACCCGGCTTCGACCAGGTGCTCGCCACCACCACGGACTTCCTCCGCTGGACGCTCTACGACGACCGGGAGGCCGTCCGACGCCTGCCGGCCGACGCCCTGCGGCCCGGCGTCACCGCCCTCGACGACCGCCTGCTCCCTGAGCGCGGGCGCCCGGCGGTCCGGCACCGGCGGTCCGCCGCAGGTCACACTGCGTCCAACAGTGGCCGGACACCCCGGTGACCGGGGCACAATCGGATTCATGTCCCGTCGCCCCACCCCGGTCCTGTTCGCCACCGCACTGCTCTCCGTCGGCCTCGCCGGCTGCTCGGCGGCTCCCGCCCCGACCGCCCGGCCGGCCGCCCCGCCGGAGCCGCCGAAGGCCACCACCGCGGCGCCGCGGGTACCCGCCGGCACCGCGCCGGCGCAGACCTTCGCCGTCGGCGTACGCCAGGTGAAGCTGAACCGGGACGGTGACCGCCCGCTGCCGGTGACCCTCTGGTACCCGGCCCGGGGCACAACCGGTGGCGGGCCGGAGCGGGGGGCGGACGTGGCGGACGGGCGGTTCCCGGTGGTGATGTTCAGCCACGGCCTGAACGGCCGGCCGGACGACTACGCGGAGCTGCTCACCCGGTGGGCGGCGGCCGGGTTCGTGGTGGCCGCGCCGACCTTCCCGCACACCAGCCGGGGCGCCGGCGGCAACGTGCTCGACGTGCTCAACCAGCCCGCCGACGTTTCGTACGCCCTGGACAAGGTGCTCGCGCTGGACGCGAAGGCCGGCGACCCGCTGCGGGGCCGGCTGGCCACGGACCGGGTGGCCGCGGCCGGGCACTCGGCCGGCGGGGTGACCACCATCGGCCTCTTCACCGCCGGCCGGGACGAGCGCCTCGACGCCGGGGTGGTCTTCGCCGGGACCGCGCTCGGGGTCGGCACCGCCTTCGCCGGGGCCGCCGCGCCGCAGCTCTTCGTGCACGGCGAGGCCGACGAGGTGGTCGACTACGCCGCCGGCAAGGCGGTGTACGACGCGGTCCCCTGGCCGAAGGCGATGCTGAGCCTGCCGAAGGGCGACCACGGCCGGGCCCTGCTCAGCGACGGCGCGGCGCTGCGGGTGGTCTCCGACACCACGCTGGAGTTCCTCCGCTGGACCCTCTACGGCGACGCGGCGGCCCGGGACCGCCTTCCCGCCGACGCCGCCCGCGGCAACCTCGCCACCCTCGACGACCACCTCTGACCGCCCGCCGCCGGCCGGCGCACCCACAGAGAAGGCGCACCCGCAGCGAAGGCGCACCTACAGAGAAAGAGTGGCCATCCGACGCGGAATGGCCACCCCGTGCTCATTGGGTCGTAGCAATCGATCTTGTTGGTCGTTGGTCCTCTTGGTGGGTGTCTGCTGAGGGGTGGGTGCGTGTGGCTGGTCGTCGGCCGTTGACGGAGGTGGATCGGGAGGAGATCACTCGGGGGATCGCTGAGGGGTTGTCGGGTCAGCAGATCGCGGTGCTGATCGGGCGGGATCCCAGTGTGGTGTCGCGGGAGATTTGTCGGGGTGGTGGGCGGGGGTTTTATCGGGCGTGGCGCTCGCAGCGGCAGGCGCAGCGGGCACGGCGCCGACCGAAGCCGCGCAAGCTCGACGGTGATGACCGGTTGCGGAAGCAGGTGGTGGCCTTGTTGCGGGAAGGGTGGTCGCCGGACCAGATCGCTGGTCGACTACGGCTGGACTTTCCCGGGGACGGGGCGATGCGGGTGTCGCACGAGGCGATCTACACGTGGATCTACGCGTTACCAGTCGGGGAGCTGGCCCGACTGCACGTGCGTCTGCGCAGCGGCCGTAAACGGCGTCGCCCGGTGCGCTCGGCTGCGTCACGGGCTCCGAAGATCCCCGATCCAACGTTCATCGACCAGCGGCCCGCCCAGGCCGAGGACCGACGGATGCCCGGCCACTGGGAAGGCGACCTGATCATCGGCAAGAACGGTGCCAGTGCCACCGCCTCATTGGTGGAACGCACCTCCCGGTTCCTGATCCTGGTGCCACTGGCTCACCGGGACAGCTCTACCGTGACCAGCGCCGCCGCTACCCGCATCGCCGGCCTACCCGACACCCTGCGCCGCACCCTGACCTGGGACTGCGGCACCGAGATGGCCGAGCACGCCGCTTTGGCAGCCGCCGCTGACATCGACGTCTACTTCGCCCACCCCCACAGCCCCTGGGAACGCGGCACCAACGAAAGCACGAACCGGTGGATCCGCGAATACCTACCCCGCGGCACCGTCATCCCCAACGACACCCAACAACTCACCGCCATCGCCGACCGGCTCAACAACCGACCCCGACGCATCCTCGGCTACAAGAAACCCAAAGAAGTCTTCGCCGAACTCCTGATCAGCCCAATTGCTTCCACCGGCTGAGCTTGAGCACTCTTTCTCGGAAAGTGCCGGGATCTGGGGGGGTCAGGCGGTGTGGTCGATGACGACCTTGCCGAAGACGTCGCCGGAGTGCAGGCGGGCGAAAGCGTCCTCGACCTTGCTGAACGGCACCACGCTGTCCACCACCGGGCGCACCTCGTGCTCGGCGCAGAAGGCCAGCAGGTCGGTCAGCTCGTCCGGGGTGCCCATGGAGGTGCCGAGGATCTCCAGCTGCATGGCGAAGACCCGCCGCAGGTTGATCTTCGGCTCGTGCCCGGCGGTCGCCCCGGAGACCACGATCCGGGCCAGCGGGGCGGCGGACTTCAGCGAGTGGTCGAAGGTGGCCGCGCCGACCGTCTCGATCACCACGTCGACCCGCTCCGGCAGGCGTGCGCCGGGTTCCAGCGCGGTCGCCCCGAGGGCGGCGATCCGCTCCCGCTTACCGGCGTCCCGGCTGGTCGCGTACACCCGCTTGCCGTGCCCCACGGCGAGCGCGACGGCCGCGGTGGCCACGCCGCCGCCCGCGCCCTGGACCAGCACCGACTCGGCGTCGTCGATCCGGCCCTTGGTGGTCAGCATCCGCCACGCGGTCAGCCAGGCCGTCGGCAGGCAGGCCGCGTCGGTCGCCGACAGGCCCGTCGGCAGCGGGATCAGGTTCACCCGGGGTACGGCCACCCGCTCGGCGAGGGTGCCGGCGAAGTGCTCGGAGAGGATGGAGACGCCACGCGGGTCGCCGGGGGTGGGCACCACCGGGTAGATGACCACCTCGTTGCCGTGCGGGTCGGTGCCGACCGCGTCGCAGCCCAGGATCATCGGCAGCTGGTCGGGGGCCAGGCCCACCCCGCGCAGGGACCACAGGTCGTGATGGTTGAGCGAGCTGGCCCGCACCTGCACGGTCACCCAGTCTTCCTCCGGGTGGGTCGGCTCGGGACGCTCGCCGACGGTCAACGCGGCGAGCGGATTGTCGGTGTCGAAGCTCGAGGCATAGGCGGCACGCATGGTCGGCACCGTAACAAGGAGAACCACCGCCGACACAGGACCTGCCCCACACCCCCGCCCTCCCGGTCACCCACCCCCCGCACATTCAGAGAAAGAGTGGCCTCCTGACGCCGGGAGGCCGCTCTTTCTCTGAAACTGCGTGTCCCGGTGGGCGGAGCGCGGTCAGGCGCGGGTGACGCCGTCGCGCCGGGCCGCCTCGGCGACCGCCGCCGCCACCGCGGGAGCCACCCGGGGGTCGAGCGGGGAGGGCACGATCGCGTCGGCGGTGAGCGACTCGGCCACCACCCCGGCGATGGCGTCCGCCGCGGCCACCTTCATCCCGTCGGTGATCCGGGTGGCCCGGGCGTCCAGCGCACCCCGGAACACGCCGGGGAACGCCAGCACGTTGTTGATCTGGTTGGGGTAGTCGCTGCGGCCGGTCGCCACGACGGCGACGTGCCGGGCGGCCACCTCGGGGTGCACCTCGGGGGTGGGATTGGCCAGCGCGAAGACGATGCCGCCGGGCGCCATGCCGGCGATCGCCGCCTCGGGGATCTGCCCGCCGGAGACGCCGACCAGGACGTCCGCGCCGCGCAGCGCCTCGGTGATGTCACCCTCGCGGCCCTCGGCGTTGGTGGACTCCGCCAGCTCGGCCTTGGTGCCGGTCAGCCCGTCGCGGTGCCGGCCGATGATGCCCTTGGAGTCGCAGACCACCACCTGGTCGGGGTTCACGCCGCCGGCGACCAGCATCTTCGTCACCGCCACCCCGGCCGCGCCGGCGCCGCTGACCGCCACCCGCAGGTCGCCGAGCTTGCGGTTGAGCAGCGCCGCCGCGTTGCGCAGCGCGGCCAGCACGACGATCGCGGTGCCGTGCTGGTCGTCGTGGAAGACCGGGATGGCCAGCGCCTCGTCCAGCCGGCGCTCCACCTCGAAGCAGCGGGGGGCGCTGATGTCCTCCAGGTTGATCCCGCCGAAGGAGGGGGCGAGCGCCGTCACCGTCGCCACGATCTCGTCCACGTCCTGGGTGTCCAGACAGATCGGTACCGCGTCCACGCCGGCGAACTGCTTGAACAGCACCGCCTTGCCCTCCATCACCGGCAGCGCGGCGCGCGGGCCGATGTTGCCGAGGCCGAGTACGGCCGAGCCGTCGGTGACGACTGCGACGGTGTGCGACACCCACGTGTAGTCGTCGGCCAGGGCCGGGTCGGCGGCGATCGCCTCGCAGACCCGGGCGACGCCCGGGGTGTAGGCGAGGGAGAGGTCCTCCCGGCTGGTCAGCGGGACCGTCGAGGTGACGGCCATCTTGCCGCCGACGTGCAACCGGAAGACGGGATCAGCGGGATCCACGGTGGACGCAGACATGGTGACTCCAGGATCTGTCGAGCAGACGGAGCGGCCGGCGCGGGCGCGAGGTGAGGCGCCTGGTGGCGGCACGCGGTGCGGGGGGTCACCCGGGCACTTTCCGAGCATAGTCACGCCAGGGGCGCGCCGATGTGAGCAGGGTCATAACGGGTCGCGTGGCAGCCGACCAGGGCGGGGCCAGTAGCGGCACACCACCCGCCCGAGCACGTCGGCCACCCCGTACGCCCGGGAGTCGTCGGTGACGAATTCGTTGTCGCCGCGTACCCACCAGCCGCCGTCCTGCCGACGGACCGCGCGCTTGACCACCAGCAGCTCGGGCCGGGTCCGGAAGACCGCGACCACGACGTCGCCCGGCCGGACCGACCGGCCGCCCCGACGGACCAGTACGGCGTCGCCGTGCCGCAGCGTCGGCGCCATGGACGGACCGGTCACGCCGACGGCCGTGAGCCACCGGCGCAGCCGCGCCGCCGCGCCCGCCCCCTCGACCGTCACCAGGTTTCCCCTCCACCCCTGCCGGGGACGCCCCCAGGAGTAATGTCGGCTTGGATCATCGCAAACATCCCGTGGAGGACCCAGATGCGACTTCCCCGCATCCTTACGCCCCGTCTGACCGCCAGCGCCCACTGCGACCTGCCGTGCGGCGTCTACGACCCGGCACAGGCCCGGATCGAGGCCGAGTCGGTCAAAATGATCTGCGAGAAGTACCAGGCGAACACCGACCCGGAGTACCGCACCCGGGCCATCATCATCAAGGAGCAGCGCGCAGAGCTGGTGAAGCACCACCTCTGGGTGCTGTGGACCGACTACTTCAAGCCGGCCCACTTCGAGAAGTACCCGCACCTGCACCAGCTCTTCAACGAGGCCACCAAGATGGCCGGCGCGGCCGGCGCCAAGGGCGCGACCGACCCGAGCAAGGCCGACGAGCTGCTGCAGAAGATCGACGAGATCTCGAAGATCTTCTGGGAGACCAAGAAGGCGTGACCCTGGCCTCCCCGGCACCGACGATCCGGCCGGCGCGTCCCGAGGACGTGCCGGCCGTCGTCGCGATGGTGCACGAACTCGCCGACTACGAGCGCGCCGCCGACCAGTGTCGGCTGACCGAGGAACAGCTCACCGCCGCCCTGTTCGCGACTGCTCCAGGTCGCGGCGCGGCGTCGGACGCGCCGAGCTGGAGTAGTCGTAGCCCCGCGCCGGCGTTGTTCGGGCACGTCGCGGTGGACGACCGGGACGAGCCGGTCGGGTTCGCGCTCTGGTTCCTCAACTTCTCCACCTGGGCCGGCGTGCACGGCGTCTACCTGGAGGACCTGTACGTCCGCCCCGAGCACCGGGGCACCGGCGCCGGCCGGCTGCTGCTCGCCGCGCTCGCCGCGATCTGCGTGGAGCGGGGCTACGAGCGGCTGGAGTGGTGGATGATCAACTGGAATCCGGCGGCCCGCTTCTACGCCTCCATCGGCGCGGTGCAGCTCGACGAGTGGGTGCCGTACCGGCTCAGCGGGCCGGCGCTGCACGGGCTCGCCGCCCAGTCGTCCTCGGCCCCCGCCCGGCCGGACGCCTGAGGGGGTAGAGTCCCCGACCGGGGGGATGAGGCGTGACTCAACTGACCGGCCAGTCGACGACCGACGACGACGTCGTGCACCTCACGGTGCCCGCCGACGGCGGCTACCTCGGCGTGCTGCGCACCGCCACGGCGGGGCTCGCGGCCCGCCTCCAGTTCGCCCTCGACGAGATCGAGGACCTGCGCATCGCCGTCGACGAGGCCTGCGCCATGCTGCTCGCCATCGCCACCCGCGACGCCGAGCTGGAGTGCCGCTTCTCGGTCACCGAGGACGCACTCACCGTCGAGGTGACCGTGCCGACCGTGCGGGGCGCCACGCTGCCGTCGGAGTCCTCGTTCGCCTGGAAGGTGCTCACCGCGCTGACCACCGCCGCTTTCGCGGACGTGGCCGACGGCCGGGCCACCATCTCGCTGCTGACCCGCCGCTCCTCCGGCTACTGAGCCGCGGCGCGGCGCCGGCCACCCGCCGGGCGGCCCGCAGCGGTCACCGGAAGCCCAGGGCGCGCGTCGTGGGCGGGCTGACCAGCAGCGCGCAGACACCGACCCCGAGGACCATCAGCGGTACGCCGAGCCACCCCAGGCCGCCGGAGATCATGAACCAGCCGACCGGCAGCAGCATCAGCTGGAGCACCATCGCCGGCGCGCGGGCACCGGCCCGGCGACGGGCCAGCGCCGCGCCGAGCGCCCAGAGGGCGGCGGCGCCGGCGAACGCGAACCCGGTCACGAAGAGTGCCGACACCAGATCGGTCTTGGTGGCGGTCAGGTCGGCCCAGATCAGCCAGGCGGCCAGCAGCGCCAGCGCGACCGCCTCGCCGCGCAGCAGCCGTACCGCCCAGCGCAGCGTGTCGGGCACCGGGCCGGAGTCGATGGTCACGCGCGCCACGATACCCGTGACGGATCGGGGTACAGTGCCGCCCATGCGGGCCGTCCTGGTGGTCAATCCGAAGGCCACCACCACCAGCGAGCGCAGCCGGGACGTCCTGGTCCGGGCCCTGCGCAGCGAAGTAGACCTGTCGGTGCGGTACACCCGGCGACGGGGTCACGCCATGGACATCGCCCGGGAGGCGGTCGCCGAAGGGGTCGACGTCGTCGTCACGCTGGGTGGCGACGGGACGGTCAACGAGGTGGTGAACGGCCTGATGAAGGCCGCGCCGCCGGCCAGCCGCCCCGGCGGTACGCCCGCCGAGCGACTGCCCGCACTGGCCACCGTGCCGGGTGGTTCGACCAACGTCTTCGCGCGCGCCCTGGGGCTGCCCCGGGAGTGGCCGGAGGGCACCAGCATGATCCTCGAAGGACTGCGGCTGGGCCGCTCCCGCACGATCGGGCTGGGCCGGGCCGACGACCGCTACTTCACCTTCTGCGCCGGCTTCGGAGTGGACGCGTCGGTGATCCACCGGGTGGAACAGGCCCGCAAACGGGGTCGCGTCTCCACCCCGGCGCTCTACTTCCGCTCCACGCTCAGCCAGTACTTCCTCGACTCCGACCGGCGGCACCCGGCGATCACCCTGGAGCGCCCCGGTGAGGCGGCCGAGGCCGAGCTGGCGACGGTGATAATCCAGAACTGCGCCCCGTGGACGTACCTGGGCGACCGGGAGATCAACCCGAATCCGGAGGCCTCGTTCGACCTGGGGCTCGACGTGATGGCGCTGCGTCAGCTCCGGGTGGCCAGCACCACACGCACAGTGACGCAGTTCCTGTCCCGGCAACCCGATCCGCGCGGCAAGCAGGTGCTCCGGCTGCACGATGTGCCCGAGTTCACACTGATCAGCGCTCGCCCGCAGGCGTTCCAGCTGGACGGCGACTACCTTGGCGAACGGGAGAAAGTCAGATTCACATCCGTTCCCGACGCACTGAGAGTAATCTGCTAGGTCTCGGGTAACGCCCTAGGTTGACGGTCGTTACACCGCACGACCGCGGTGGCCGCCACAACGAGGGGTTGGTGCCGGAAATGTCAGCAATGTCACGCGCACTGTACTATATTGATCCTCGACTGTGGTACGCCGGGTAACCAGGGACGCCTCAAATCCGGACAAAAGGGTCGTGAGCTTGCTCACCGTGCGGAGTTTTTCCTCGCGGCACCCTTGACATCGACAGCGTTCGTGAAAGTATTCACAAGCGAACTTGAGTTACCGGGACATTGCCTGGATATGCTCGGCAGGTTGAGCTGTTCCAGCAGGTCCAGGGACTGCACAAGCCTGCTCACGCACTGCCGAATAGTCGGACGCGAACCGTCACGACCGGCACTGCGGACGCATATAAGAAAAGCACCAGCGTTATCTGCCACCCATCCAGAATGAGGAGTGTTGCCGCCATGGACTGGCGCCACGATGCCGTCTGCCGCGACGAGGACCCGGAGCTGTTCTTCCCGATCGGGACGTCCGGTCCGGCCCTCCTGCAGGTGGAGCAGGCCAAGGCCGTCTGCCGGCGCTGCCCGGTGACCGACCACTGCCTGCAGTGGGCGCTGGAGTCCGGTCAGGACGCCGGCGTCTGGGGCGGGATGAGCGAAGAGGAGCGCCGCGCGGTGAAGCGCCGCGGCGGCATCCGGGTGCTGCGCGCTCACTCCGCCTGACCGATCACACAGCCGTACGCCCCGGCCGGGTTCCACCGGCCGGGGCGTTCTGCTGTCCGGGCGCCGCACGGCACTGCCCCTACCCGGACGGCGTCCGGTCCGATCATCGACGGGCCGGTGAACCCGATCACCACCGCTGCACCGCATCGACCCGCCGCAGCACCAGCTCGGCCAGCTCGGGCGCATCGGTCAGCGGCCCGCTGACCGCCACCGCGCCGGCCCGGCCGGCCGCCGTCACCACCCCGTCGTGGAAGAGCCCCGGCGCCAGGAAGTACGCCGCCACGGCCACCCGCCGGGCGCCGGCGGCGCGCAGCCGGGCCACCGCCACGTCGGTCGTCGGCGGCGCCGCCGAGGCGTACGAGACGGTGCAGGGGACCTCCAGTTCGGCGGCGAGCGCCGCGGCGACCCGACCCACCGAGCCGCGCGCCCGGGCGTCCCGGGTGCCCGCCGCCGCCAGCACCAGAGCGTCGAAGCCGTCCGGCTCCGCCTCCGCCAACCGCCGCCGCAGCCCGGCCAGCAGCCGGGCGTCGACCGTGCCGTCGGCGGGGCCGAGCACGTCGGTGACGCGTACCGCCAGCTCCGGCGCCGTGTCGCGGGCCGCCACCACCGCCGCCGGGATGTCCACCCGCCGGTGGTAGGCGGCGGTGAGCAGCAGCGGCACCAGCACCGCCCGGGTGTGCCCCGCCACGGCCAGCCCGCGCAGCACCGCCGTCGGGTCCGGTGCGGTGTGGTCCAGCCAGCTCGGCAGGACGGCCGTGCCGGGCCGGACCGCCTCGACCGCCCGGGCCAGCGCCCGGGTCGCCTCCGCCGCCCGGGGATCCCGGCTGCCGTGCGCCACCAGCACCACCGGCGGGCGGCCGCCGCCCGGCGCCGGGCCGGGCCGGATCCCCCGCGCCGGCCCCGTACGGTCGTCGACCGGCACGGCCGGTCCGCCGGCCCCCGGCGCGGTCTCCCCCGCGCCGGGAACCGGCCCGGTCAGACGTGCAGGCCGCACTCGGTCTTCTCGAACATGGCCCAGCGGCCGGCCCGCGGGTCCTCGCCCGCCTTGGTGCGGCGGGTGCACGGCCAGCAGCCGATCGAGCCGTAGCCGCGGCTGAACAACTCGTTGACCGGGATGTCGTACCGGGAGATGTAGGAGTCCACGTCGGCCTGGGTCCAGGCCGCGATCGGGTTGACCTTCACCTTGCCGCGCCGGGCGTCGAAGGTCACCACCGGCGTGTTCGCCCGGGTGGGCGACTCGTCCCGACGCAGCCCGGCGGCCCAGGCGTCGTACCCGGCCAGGGCCCGCTCCAACGGCTCCACCTTGCGCAGCTGGCAGCAGTCGTCGGGCGAGCGGTTGAACAGCCGGGGGCCGTACTCGCCGTCCTGCTGACCCACAGTGAGCCGGGGGCGGATCGAGCGGACGTTGACCGGCAGCCGGCGGGCCACCTCGTCGCGCACCTTCAGCGTCTCCGGGAAGTGCAGCCCGGTGTCGAGGAAGACCACGTCCACCCCGGGGGCGACCCGGGACACCAGGTGCGCCAGCACCCCGTCAGCCATCGAGCTGGTCACGCAGAACCGGTCGCCGAAGGTCTCGGCGGCCCATCGGGCGATCTCCAGCGCCGGGGCGCCCTCCAGCTCCCGGCCGGCCCGCTCGGCCAGCGCGCGCAGCTCCTCCGGGTCACGCCGGGCCGGTTCGGCCGGCTTCGGGCCGCCGACGCCGACCAGGCCCAGGTTCGCGGCGGACACCAGGTTCATCGGGCCACCACCTTGGCGAGCAGGCCGGTGAACCGCACCGTGAAGACGCGGGCGCAGGCGTGGCACTCCCAGGCGCCGTGCCCGGCCCCGTTCGGCCGCAGGTCCTCCTCGCCGCAGTACGGGCAGTACAGCGGCGCGGAACGGGTCTCGCTACTCATCGAAGCTCCTCCTCGTCGACCCTGATCACCCAGTTGGCGAACGTCTCGCCCTCGCTCCGGCCGGCCAGGTAGCGGCGGGCCAGTCGTTCCACGTACTCCGGAAGCTCCTCGGCGGTGGTCTTCAAGCCGCGCAGCTTGCGCCCGAAGCCGGCGGTCTGCCCCTGGGCCATGCCCAGCCCGCCGCCGAGGTGCACCTGGAAGCCCTCCACCTGCCGGCCGTCCGGGCCGACCACCAGCTGCCCCTTGAGGCCGATGTCGGCGACCTGGGTGCGGGCGCAGGCGTTCGGGCAGCCGTTGAGGTGGATGGAGATGTCGGCGTCGAAGTCGCGCAGCCGCTCCTCCAGCCGGGCCACCAGTTCCTCGCCGCGTCGCTTGGTCTCGACGATGGCCAGCTTGCAGAACTCGATGCCGGTGCAGGCCATGGTGCCGCGCCGCCAGGCCGACGGCCGGGCCTCCAGGCCGATCCCGCGCAGCGCGTCGACCAGGGACTCCGTCCGCTCCGGCGGCACGTCGAGCACCAGCAGCTTCTGGTACGGGGTGAGCCGCACCCGGTCGCTGCCGTGCGCCTCGACCGCGTCGGCCAGCTGGGCGAGCTGACTGCCGGAGACCCGCCCGACCACCGGGGCGGCCCCGACGAAGTTGCGGCCGTCGCGCTGGCGGTACACGCCGATGTGGTCGACCGGCTTGTCGGGCAGCTCCGGGGCCGGGCCGTCGAGCAGGGTCCGGCCCAGGTACTCCTTCTCCAGCACCTCGCGGAACTTCTCCACACCCCAGTCCGCGACCAGGAACTTCAGCCGGGCCCGGTTGCGCAGCCGGCGGTACCCGTAGTCGCGGAAGATGCCGACCACGCCGGCCCACACGTCCGGCACCTCGTTCAGCGGCACCCAGACGCCCAGCCGCTTGGCCAGCATCGGGTTGGTGGAGAGGCCGCCGCCGACCCAGACGTCGAAGCCGGGGCCGTGCTCCGGGTGGTCGACCCCGAGGAAGGCGACGTCGTTCGCCTCGTACGGGGTGTCGACCAGCCAGGAGATCGTTGTCTTGAACTTGCGCGGCAGGTTCGAGTACGCCTTGTCGCCGACGTACCGGCGGACGATCTCGTCGATCGCCGGGGTCGGGTCGAGCACCTCGTCGCGGGCCACCCCGGCGACCGGGCTGCCGAGCACG
This sequence comes from Micromonospora sp. U56, assembly GCF_018070095.1. Taxonomy (NCBI): domain Bacteria; kingdom Bacillati; phylum Actinomycetota; class Actinomycetes; order Micromonosporales; family Micromonosporaceae; genus Micromonospora; species Micromonospora sp. U56. The sequence continues at coordinate 81,046 of NZ_JAGPYL010000004.1, read as the reverse complement.
ATGCGCGGGCAGTCACCGCACGCCTCGGTGGTCTGCAGGCCGACCGACTCCAGCCGGCGCCAGATCTCCGGCATGTCCTCGACCCGGATCCAGTGGTACTGGATGTTCTGCCGGTCGGTGATGTCGGCGGTGTCCCGGGCGAAGTCGCGGGAGATGTCGGCGATCACCCGGAGCTGAGCCAGGTTGAGCTGGCCACCGTCGACCCGCACCCGGAGCATGAAGAACTCGTCCTCCAGCTCGTGCGGCTCCAGCACGGCGGTGCGCCCGCCGTCGATGCCGGCCTTGCGCTGGGTGTAGAGGCCCCACCAGCGGAACCGGCCACGCAGGTCCTGCGGGTCGATGGCGGCGAAGCCGCGGTGGGCGTAGATGTTCTCGATCCGGGCCCGGACGTTCAGCGGGTCGTCGTCCTTCTTGATCCGCTCGTTGGCGTTGAGCGGCTCGCGGTGGCCGAGCGCCCACTGCCCCTCGCCGCGCGGACGACGGGCTGCCCGGGCGGCGGGCGCCGCCGGGGTCTCCGGGCGGGCCGGGGTGCTGCTGACCGCCATCGCGGCGTCCTCCGTTGTCTGCTGTGCCTCGGTGGGATACGCGGGCGCGGCGGCCGACCCGTGGGACGGGCCGAGGACAACGGTGTCGGAACGGCCGGCGCGCAGTACGCGCCCGAGACAGATGGGTCGGGCGTCGTCAGTAGGCCGGACAGATCGCGCTGCGCACGCGGCCGTAGTCGACGTGGCGACGGGCCACGAAGCGGCGGACGACAGCGGCGGTCATGGGGCCATGCTGCCACACCCCCGGGGGGCCGGCCAACGAGCGCGTGCGCCATCCCACATCACGGGCCGCGCCCCCGCCGGCACCGCCCCCCGCGCTGCGACCGGCTCCGCCGGCCCTTCGACCTCCGCGAATGGGTTGCGGGGCAGGGCCGGCAGCTGCCCGGTGCTCCCTCACGCCCGACGCTTCCTCACGCCCGACGGTCCTTCAGGCCGGCGCTTCTTCCCGCCCGGCGCTTCTTCCCGCCCGGTGGTCCTTCAGGCCCGGTGGTCGCCACGGCCCCTGCTGGTCGACATGGCCTCCCCACTCCTCGGGCGCCCCTGGTCGGCTCAGGCCCCTGCCACCACCTGCCGTGTGCGGGCCCTTTCGAGCTGATGTCGTGAACGAATCAACGGCCGCCCGCCGGGTCCCTGCGGTCACGTCATCGCACCGGCCGAGCGGGGCCGGCCGGGGGCGGAGAAAGAGCGGCGCAGGCTGTTCGCCGCACTGGTGAATCGTCTACGACATCAGCTCGAAAGGGCCCGCACGAGGCATCCAGCCACGCTCCCCGGGGCCAGCGCCCGGCGTCCGGCCAAACTCCCCAACGCCAGCACGCGGCGTCCGGCCAAACTCCCCAACGCCAGCACGCGGCGTCCGGCCAAACTCTCCAAGGCCAGCACCCGGCGTCCGATCAAGCTGCGTGGGGCCAACGCTGGCTTCCGGCCACGCTTCCCAAGGCCAGCGCCGGGCTACCGGCAAAGCTTTCCAAGGCCAGCGCTGGGCTACCGGCAAAGCTCCCCAGGGCCAGGCCGGGCTACCGGCAAAGCTCCCCAGGGCCAGCGCCGGGCTACCGGCCACGCTTTCCAAGGCCAGCGCTGGGCTACCGGTCACGCTTCCCAGGGCCAGCACCAGGCGTCCGGTCGAGCTGCGCGGGACAGCGCTGAAGCTCTGGCCGTGTTCGTGGCGATGGGCAGCACGGCGGCCGGGGCCGCTGTGGCAGCGTGGCCCGGCACGGTGTGGGACGCTCGGCGCGTGGGCAGTATGTCCGGAAAGCGGCATGCGGTGGAGGGGTGGGCACGGCTCGTCTGGGTGCCACCCCTGCTGGCCACGCTGATCGTCGGGCTCTACGACATCGGGCACGCCCAGCCCTGGCGGGACGAGCTGGCCACCTGGAGTGCCGCCGGCCGCCCGCTGGGCGACCTGCTCCGGCTCACCGGCACCGTGGACGCCCCCACCGGGCCGTACTACCTGCTCATGCACGGCTGGGTCCGGCTCTTCGGGGACTCGGCGGCGGCGCTGCGGCTGCCCTCGGCGCTGGCCATGGCCGGGGCGGCCGGGCTCACCGCCGTACTCGGCAGGTGGCTGCTGGGGACGCGGGCCGGCCTGCTCGCCGGCCTGCTCTTCGCGGTCCTTCCCGGCACCTCCCGGTACGCCCAGGAAGCCCGCCCCTACGCGTTGGCCAGCCTCTTCGCCGTGCTGGCCACCCTGCTGCTGGTCGCGGCGCTGCGCCGGCCCGGGTGGACCCGCTGGGCCGGGTACGCGGCTGCCGTCGCCGCGCTCGGCCTGACCCACCTGCTGGCGCTCACCCTGCTGGCCGCGCACGCCGCGGTGGTGCTGGTCGCCTGGCGGCGCGGCCCCGCGGCGGCCGGCCTCAACCCACCACCCACCGACCCGGCGGGCCGAGAGCCGGCTGCCGACCTGCCCGCCCCGGCACAGGACCGGAACGGGACGGCGGACCGCCGGAACGGAACGGCGCACCACCGGGACGGGACGGCGGACGACCGGGACGGGACGGCCGATCGGGACGGGCGGGTGCCGGTGCGCTGGGTGCTCGCCGTGCTGCCGGCGCTCGCCCTGCTCACCCCGCTGCTGCTCACCGCCCGGGGGCAGCGCTCCCGTCAGCTCGACTGGGTCGAACCGGCGCGGCTGGCCGACCTGGCGGCGCTGCCCGGCGCGGTGGCGCAGAGTTCGGTGGTGGGCGGACTGCTGGTCGGCCTGGCCGCCCTCGGCGCGGTCCGGGCGGGTCGCCGGGCGCTGCTGCCCGGGCTCTGCGTGCTCCTGCCGGTGCTGCTGGTCTTCGTCGGCGCGCTGGTGGTGGCCCTCTGGGTGCCTCGCTACCTGGTCTTCACCGTGCCCTTCGCGAGCGTGCTCGCCGGCGCGGCGCTGGCCGGCCCACCGACAGCCGACCCGCCAGCAGAGCAGCGCGGGCCGGATGCGTCGGCCCGGGCCACGGCCGCCGACCCAGCGGCGTCGGCGTCGGCGTCGGCGTCGGCGTCGGCGTCGGCAGCATGGGCGTCGGTGCCGGCAGCGGTGGCGTCGGTGTCGGGGGCGCTCGCGGTGGTGGTGCTCGCCGGGCTGCTCGGCCTGCCCGACCAGGCGGCGCTGCGGCAGACGCACGGCTGGCCGCGCAGCGCGACCGTCGACTACCGGGGGGCGGCGCGGATCGTCGCGGCCGGCCAGCGGCCCGGCGACGCGGTCGTCGTCCACCCCCGGGACGGCTGGCACTTCCTTGACCTCGGGCTGGCGTACCACCTGGATGCCAGGCCACGCGACGCGCTGGTGGTCCGCGACCAGCGGCAGCGCGCGGACCTTTGGGCCACCGAGTGCGCCCGGCCGGCCGAGTGCCTGGCCGGGGTGCGGCGGGCGTGGCTGGTCGTCGCCGGCCGGCGACCCGATCCGCTGGCGGCGGTCCCCGGCGCCAAAGGCAACGCGCTGCGGGCGGGCTTCACCGTCGGTCAGGTGTGGCAGCGGCCCGGTGTCACCGTCGCTCTGCTCACCGCGCGCGGTTAGCCGCGCTCTCCCCGCGCCAGCGGCACGACCAGCACGGCCTCGGTGCCACCGGCCACGCCGGGACGCAGCTCGATGCTGCCGCGCAGCTCCCCGGTGACGAGCGCCCGGACGATCTGCAGGCCCAGCCGGCCACCGCGCTCGGCGTCGAACTCGGCCGGTAGCCCCCGTCCGTTGTCGGCGACCGAGACGTGCAGCTGCTTGCGGAACCGGTGCGCGGTGACCACCACCTGCGGCGCGGCGCCGCCCTCCGGGCCGGCGGCGCCGTCCTCGCCGGCTGGCGGGAAGCCGTGCTCGACGGCGTTGAGCAGCAGCTCGTTGAGGACCATCACCAGCGAGGTGGCGATCTCGGCGGGCAGGACGCCGAAGCTGCCCTTGCGGCGCATGCCGACGCTCACCTCGGTCGCCGCGACCTCGGTGGCCGCGCTGGCCACCCGGTCGACGATCCCGTCGAACTCGACCGCCTCGTCGCTGGACATGGAGAGCGTCTCGTGCACGAGGGCGATCGAGGCAACCCGGCGTACCGACTCCTCCAGCGCCACCCGGGCCTCCGGCATGGACACCCGGCGGGCCTGGAGGCGCAGCAGCGCGGCGACGGTCTGGAGGTTGTTCTTCACCCGGTGGTGGATCTCCCGGATGGTGGCGTCCTTGGTGATCAGCGCCCGGTCGCGGCGGCGTACCTCGGTGATGTCGCGGACCAGCACCAGGGCGCCGATCGGCACGCCGGCCGGCATCAGCGGCAGCGACCGGGTGAGCATGGTGGCGCCCCGGGCGTCGATCTCCCGCCGGGGCGGGGCCTCGCCGCGCAGCGCGGCGAGCACGCCGTTGGCCGCGTCGGTCCCCTCCAGCGGGTCGCTGGCCAGCCGCCGGTGCAGCTTGGCCAGGTCCTCCCCCACCAGATGGGAGGCGTAGCCCAGCCGCCGGTACGCCGACTGCGCGTTCGGGCTGGCGTAGGTGACCTTGCCGTTTGCGTCCAGCCGGACCAGGCCGTCGCCGACCCGGGGCGCCGAGGTGGTCTCGCCCGGGTGCCGGGGCGGCGGGAAGGTGCCGTCGGCGGTCATCTGGGCCAGGTCGTCGGCAGTGGTGAGGTAGTTCAGCTCCAGCTGGCTGGGCGTACGGGCGGTGGACAGGTTGGTGTCCCGGCCCACCACGGCGACCACCTCACCGCACTCACCGTCGGCGGCGCGCAGCCGGACCGGGATCGCCTCGTGCCGGGCGGGCACGTCGCCGTACCAGACCGGGTCGCCCTCCCGCCAGATCCGGCCCTGCCGGTAGGCGACCTCCAGGTGCGCCACCTCCGGCCCGCCGACGATCCGCCCCACCTGGTCGTCGAGGTACGCGGTGGGGGCGGTCGTCGGGCGGACCTGGGCGACGCAGAGGAACGTCCCGTCGCCGTCCACCGGCACCCACAGCAGCAGATCGGCGAAGGAGAGGTCGGACAGCAGCTGCCAGTCCCCCGCGATCCGGTGCAGGTGGTCGATGTCGGCCGGCCGGAGCTGGGTGTGCTCCTCGGCGAGGTCGCGCAGCGTGGACACGAGACACAGCGTGCCACGCCGGGCCTCACCTCGTCGCGGTGACCTTCTTCAGCCCGCGCGGGGCGTCCGGGTCCTCGCCCCGGGCCAGCGCCAGCGACAGCGCCAGCCGTTGCAGGGGCAGGATGTCCAGCAGCGGGGCGTACCGCTCGTCGACCTCGGGCACGGCCATCCGGGTGGCCCCCTCGACCTCGGCGGAGCCGACCACCACCACGTCGGCGCGGCGCTCGCCGAGGCGGGGCAACACCTCCTCCATCGACCGGCCGCCGGGACCCGAGCCGACCACGGCCAGCACCGGCACGTCCGGGTCGGTCATCGCCAGCGGGCCGTGCAGCAGGTCGGCGCCGGAGAAGGCGAGCGCGGGCAGGTAGGAGGTCTCCATCAGCTTCAGCGCGGCCTCCCGGGCGGTCGGGTACGCGTACCCCCGTCCGGTGGTGACGAGCTGGCCGGCGAAGCGGTAGCGGGGCGCGAGCTGGGCCGGGGTGGGGTCGGTCAGGGTGCGCTCGGCCAGCCCGGGCAGGGCGTCCAGCGCGGCCCGCTCGTCGGCGGGGAGCATCCCGTCGCCGGCCCGGACGCCTTCGACCAGCATCAGCAGGGCCAGCAGCTCGGCGGTGTACGTCTTGGTCGCGGCGACCGCCCGCTCGTGCCCGGCGGCGATGTCGACGGAGAGCTCGGCGGTCTCGGCCAGCGGCGAGCCGGGGGCGTTGGTGACCGCCAGGGTGAGCGCCCCGGCGTCGCGGGCGGCGCGCAGCACCTCGGTGAGGTCGGGCGACCCGCCGCTCTGGCTGACCCCGACGACCAGGGCGTCGGAGAGGTCGGGGCGGGCCCCGTAGAGGGTGACCACGCTCGGCGAGGCCAGCCCGGCCGGCAGGCCGAGCCGGATCTCGGTCAGGTACGCCCCGTAGAGCGCGGCGTGGTCGGAGGTGCCCCGGGCGGTGAAGACCACGTGCCGGGGCCGCCGCTGCGCGATCACCGCCGCGACGCGGGCGATCGCCCCGGCGTGCTCGGCGGTGAGCAACCGGGCGTAACCGGCCGGCTGCTCGTCGATGTCGGCGGCCATGCCGGCCCCTGGACGCGTCACGGAAGCTCCTCCCACTGCGCGATTGCCGCGCGTTTCATGCTCAGTCTTGCACTATTGTTCGCGCCTGAGCAATCGTACGAGCAGGAATGCGCAGTGGATCACCAGATCGGCGCGTCATCCCCTAGGCTTGCCCAGCCCTGGAACTGCGAGCGAGAGGCCGACGTGTCGGAGGGACCTGACGAACCCGTGCTGTCCGCCGCGGAGGAGCTCGCGCTGGCCCGGCTGGCGCTCGACGAGGGCGACCTGCCGCACGCCGCCGGTCACCTCGCCGCCGCCATCGTCCAGGCCCCGACCCTGCCCGAGGTGCACGAGACGCTGGCCCGCATCGCCGCGGCCTCCGGCAACGACCTGGAGCTCTTCCCGCTCGGCCAGCGGGTCTTCGTCGGCGCGGTGGTGGCCCGGGCCCACCTGCTCGCCGCCGCCGGGCGCCCGGCCGAGGGGCTCGACCTGCTGGTCGCCGCCACCGGGCACGCGCCGGGCGTCGACTGGGCCGGCGTGCCCTGGGTGAGCGCCCCCGAGCTGGCGCGACGGCTCGACCCGGAACGCGCCGCCCGGATTCTGATGCAGGTCTGCGCCGCCGTGCCCGACCCGGTGCCCCGGGCCGGCCGGCCGCCGCTGCTGCCGTACCTCACCCTCGCCCGCAACGCGGTGGCCGCGCATCCGCGCCACGCGCTGCTGCTGGGCGCGGCGTCCGCGCTGGCCCGGCGCCTCGGCGAGGTCCCTCTCGCCGTCACCTGGGCCAGCCGGGGGGTACGCGCCGAGCCGACCAAACTCGGCGAGGTGTGGCTCGGGTACGCGTACCGCAGCGCGGGCCGGACGCGGGACGCCCTGGCCGCCCTGGAACGGGCCGTCGACCACGATCCCGACGACCTCGCCGTGTACGCGGACATCGCCGGCACCCTGGCCGACACCGGCCGGCTGGACGCGGCGCTGGAGTGGATCGACCGGGCGCTGGCCCGCGACCCCACGTTCGACTGTGCCGTGCACACCGCGCACCGGCTGCGCTACCTGCGCGACGGGGACGTGGCGCACCTGGTCGCCCTCGCCGACTTCGTCCGGGACCATCCCGACGACAGCCACGAGCACGGCGACCTGGCCGAGTGCTGCCGGGGCCGGCCCTGGCTCGGGCAGGTCACCCCGGCGGCCGGCGCGATGGTCGACGCGCTCCGCCGCGCCCTGGCCGCCGACGGGACGCCCGGCCCCTCGGTACGGCTGGCCGCCGTCGAGCCGCCGAGCGCGATGCGTACCGTGGCGGCGGCCGTGCCGGGCCTGGACGTCGAGGTCACCGGCGTGGCCGACCCGGACCCGCGGGAGCCCCGCCGGGCCACCACCTGCCAGCTCTGGCGCTACGACGGCAGCACCGCCGCGCCCACCCTGCCGGCTCCCTCCGCCGACGCGGCGGACCGGGTCCGCCACCTGGCGCATCCCGCCTGGCCCCACCCGCCGGCCGCGTACGACGCCGCGGTGGGGCTGGCCACCCTGGAGCTGGGCGACCTGCTGGGGCTGCTGGTGCATCCGCCCGAGGCGCCCGCGACCGCGCTGGGGCGGGTGCTGACCGGGCAGGACCCGTCGCTCTGGGTGCGGTGCGTGCAGGTCTGGGCCTGCCTCGGCCTGCTGCACCACCGCACCGACGAGCCGTGGGCGGAGTCGACCCGGCGCCGGGTGCTGGTCGAGCTGGTCTGGGGTGTGGAGGACTGGATCACCGAGGCGGCACTGTTCGCCCTGGTCACCGCCGCCTGGGTCGACCCCGCGGTACGCCCCGACGTGGCCCGGGTCGTCGCCGAGCGGCTCGCGGACGCGGCGGAGGTGGCCCGGGACCGGCCGGTGCCGATCGCCACCTCGCTGGCCCACCTGGCGCTGGCCACCCCGGCCCTGGACGAGGCGACCACCGCGCTGGCCGACCGGATCGTCGCCGCCGCGACGGCGCCACCGCCCCGCCGTCCGGGCCTGCTCGCCCGCCTCCGCGCCCGCCTCGCCCGCGCCGTCCGCCGCCCCTGACCCCGCCCGACCAGGCGCCCCCCGCTCGCGGTTGGCCGACCGGGGTCGGGAAAGCGGCGCGGCCGCGCCGTACCCTCGGGGAGGGGACGACGCGGCCGCGACGGAGCCGGGTCAGGCCACCGGGGCCTTGCCGAGGGCGGTCTCGGCCTGCTCCTCGGGGGTCGCCCCGGCCGGGGCGTCGTTGGACGACCGCAGCGGGACCTCCTTGATGAACCAGGCGAGCACCGGCACCACGACGGTGAAGAGCACCGCCCAGAGGAACACGTGGGAGATCGCGCCGGAGAGGCCGCCGAGCACCAGCTCACGCGCCTGGGCCGGCAGCTCCTTGAGCTTCGCCAGGTCCATTCCCTGTCCCTCGCCGGTGCCGCCGCTGAACGCGCTGCCGGCGGCGGAGTCGGCGAGCCGGTTGGCGAAGATGGCGCCGAAGAGCGAGATGCCGAACGAGCCGCCGATGGAGCGGAAGAAGGTGGCCGCGCCGCTGGCCGCGCCGAGGTCCTTCTGCTCGACGCTGTTCTGCGCGATCAGCATCGAGGTCTGCATCAGGAAGCCCATGCCGACGCCGAGCACGACCATGTAGAGCGAGGACTCGGCCTTGCCGGTGCCCACGTCGAGGCGGCTGAGCAGGAGCATGCCGGCGGTCATCACCACGCCGCCGACGATCGGGAACATCCGGTACCGGCCGGTTTTGGTGATCGCCCGGCCGACCACCAGCGAGACCACCAGCATGCCGAACATCAGCGGGAGCAGCAGCAGGCCGCTGTTGGTGGCCGAGGCGCCCTGCACGGTCTGCTGGTAGAGCGGCAGGAAGTTCATCGCGCCGAACATCGCGAAGCCGAGCAGGAAGCCGATCACCGAGATCAGCGCGAAGTTGCGGTTGGCGAAGAGCCCGAGCGGCAGGATGGGCTCGGGAACCCGGCGCTCGACGAGGCCGAAGGCGGCCAGCGTCACCACGGCGAGCACCGCCAGGCCGAGGATCTGCGGGGAGACCCAGTCGTACTCGTTGCCACCCCAGGTGGTGAGCAGGACGATCGCGGTGATGCCGATCGAGAGCAGGGCGGCGCCCAGCCAGTCGATCTTGTGCTCGGTCCGGTACTTCGGCAGGTGCATGGTGGTGGCCAGCACCAGCAGCGCGACCCCGCCCAGCGGCAGGTTGACGTAGAACGCCCAGCGCCAGGAGAGGTTGTCGGTGATGAACCCGCCGACCAGCGGGCCGGCCACCATGGCGATGGCCATGATGCCGGCGATCATGCCCTGGTAGCGGCCGCGCTCGCGGGGCGGCACCAGGTCACCGATGATCGCCATCACGCCAACCATCAGGCCGCCCGCGCCCAGGCCCTGCACCGCGCGGAACGCGATCAGCTCGACCATGCCGTCGCCGGGGCCGCCGAGCATGTCCGAGCCGGCCATCCCGCAGAGCGCCGAGCCGACCAGGAAGACGACCACCGAGGTCAGGAAGACCGCCTTGCGCCCGTACAGGTCGCCGAGCTTGCCCCAGATCGGGGTGGAGACCGTCGTGCCCAGGACGTACGCGGTGACGACCCAGGTGAAGTGGTCGACGCCGCCGAACTCGCCGACGATCCGCGGCAGCGCGGTGCTGACGATCATGTTGTCGAGCATCGCGAGCATCATCGCGATCATCAGGCCGAACAGCACGACCCTGACGTTGGGTCTCGCCGCCGTCTGGCTTGCCTGACTCATGGGTAAGCTCCCCCGGAGAAGTGTCACACTTACTTGCCGCCCGGCTAGTTACCTTACTAGCCGCACGGTAAGTTGGACAGCGAGAGACCGTCAAGCGAGTTGGGTGGTGCAGGTGAGGGAGAGCACAGGCGGCACGCGTGAGCGTATCCAGGCCGTCGCGCTGGAGCTCTTCACCGAGCAGGGGTACGAGCGGACCTCGCTGCGCGAGATCGCCGAGCGGCTCAACGTCACCAAGGCGGCGCTGTACTACCACTTCAAGAGCAAGGACGAGATCGTCAACAGCCTGGTCGAGGACCGCGTGCGGCGGATCGACGAGCTGATCGCCTGGGCCCGGTCGCAGCCGCCCACCCGGGCCACCCGGCGGGCGCTGGTGAACAGGTACGCCGACATGATGTTCGCCAGCGAGCAGCCCTCGGTGATGCGGTTCTTCGAGCAGAACCAGACCGTGCTGAAGAGCCTCTCGGCCGGCATGCAGATGCGTGAGCGGATGCTGGGCCTCGCCGACCAGCTGTGCCAGGGCGACAAGTCACCCGCCGCGCAGCTGCGCGCGACCCTGACCCTCTTCGCGGTGCACAGCAGCTGGTTCGCGGTGCGCACCCCGCACATCACCGACCAGGAGCGCAAGAAGATCGCGCTGGAGGTCGCCGACGAGCTGCTCGCCGGGATCGGGGAGCCGGAGCCGGACGCGGCTCAGGGCTGACCGGTTAGCTCCAGCCGCAGGCCCAGCAGGTCCACCCCGGGCACCGGCGACCAGTCCTTCTCGCGCAGCCGGACGAAGCCCATCCGCTCGTAGAGCCGGTGCGCCGGCGCGGCGAACCCACCGCGTACGCAGATCACCACCGCCGTGCAGCCCAGCGCGGCGGCCCGGTCGACGCAGGCCCGGGCCAGCGCCGCCCCGGCACCCCGACCCTGGGCCGCCGGGTCCACGGCGAGCATCCGGAACTCCGCCTCGCCCGGACCGGAGAGCTCCGCGTACGGGCTGCCGGGCAGCACGAAGGTCACCGAGCCGAGCACCTCGCCGGTCGCCTCGTCCACGGCCACCAGCACCTCGCCGTGGGTCGCCCGGTGCGTCACGTCGGCGAGCACCTCGGCGTACCCGTGCTCGCCCTTGAGCTGCCCGTCCGCCTCGTACGCGGCCACCGTCAGCCGGGCGATCGCGGCGAAGTCGGCCGAGGTCGCCGGGCGGACCAGCGGGCCGGTCAATCGATCACCGCGATCAGGTCACCGTCCTGCACGACGTCGCCCTCGTTGACGGCGAGCTGCTTGACCACGCCGTCGGACTCGGCGACGACGGGAATCTCCATCTTCATCGACTCCAGGATCACGAGCGTGTCCCCCTCGGACACGGTGTCCCCGGCCGACGCGACGACCTTCCAGACGTTGGCCACCATCTCGGCACGGATCTCCTCGGCCATCTTCCGGCCCTCCCTCTCGCGATTGCCTGCCGACGTATCCAATCATGCGGCGGCACGCGATGGGCGGGGAGCGGGCGGCGCCACGTCCACGACCGGAAACGCCGCGCGCTCGCCCCGCCCCGGCGGACGATGGCGGGTACCGGCCGCACTAGCATCAGCGGGTCGGACCCTGGCGCCGGGAGGACCGGTGCGCGCACCGGCCGAGGGTCGCCGCAGCAGGGATCCGCCCATCACGAGGAGGTCAGCATGGCGAAGAAGTCCCGTAGGAAGAAGGCCCGTAGGAAGAACGCCGCGAACCACGGCAAGCGCCCCAACTCCTGATCTCGCACGGCGGGACCCCGCCGTCGCGGTCAGCACCGCCGGCCCGAGGGCCGGACAGACCGGTGGCCCGGGTCGGATCGACCCGGGCCACCGTCGTGTTCCGCGTACGTTCAGTCGGCCAGTTCGCGCGACTCGGTCGTCTCGAAGACCACCAGCTCGGTCAGGCGGATCCGCAGCCGCTCGCGCAGCTGGTCGGGGGCGATCTCGTTGCCGCAGCAGCGGGCGACGAGCGCCTTCACCTCCTGCTCGATGCCGAACTCGCGCAGGCAGTGCCCGCACTCGTCGAGGTGGTGGCGGATCAGCGTGCGCCGTTCCTCCGCGCACTCCAGGTCCAGGTAGAGGTAGACCTCCGCGAGTACCTCACGGCAGTCCGTCTCGTGCGGCTTTCCACAGCTCACGTCACACCTCCCGGCCGGCAGCGGCGGTCGAGCCCTTCGAGGACTGCGCGGCGCTGAAACCACGCTCCGCGGCGTAGCGCTCGAGCAGCTTCCGCAGATTACGTCGACCGCGGTGCAGCCGGGACATCACGGTGCCGATCGGCGTGCCCATGATGTCGGCGACCTCCTTGTAGGAGAACCCCTCGACGTCGGTCAGGTAGACCGCCAGGCGGAACTCCTCCGGCAGCTGCTGGAGGGCCTCCTTGACGTCGCTGTCCGGCAGCCGGTCCAGCGCCTCGGTCTCGGCCGACCGCAGACCGCTGGAGGTGTGCGACTCGGCCTCGGCGAGCTGCCAGTCGGTGATCTCCTCGGTGGGCGCCTGGATGGGCTGGCGCTGCCGCTTGCGGTAGGTGTTGATGTAGGTGTTGGTCAGGATCCGGTAGAGCCAGGCCTTCAGGTTCGTGCCCTGCTCGAACTGGTGGAAGGCGGCGTACGCCTTCAGGTAGGTCTCCTGGACCAGGTCCTCGGCATCCGCGGGGTTGCGTGTCATCCGCAACCCGGCAGCGTAGAGCTGGTCGACGAAGGGCATCGCGTCCCGCTCGAAGCGGGCCCTGCGCTCGTCCGTCTTTTCGGTGGTCAACCGCACATCCCCTCGCGTCGGATGCTTCCCCGCCGAGGATACGCGTACCGACCTGCCGGCAGATTCGGTTCCGCCGGGTGTGCCCGCTCTCACCACCGCCGTGCCGCCCACCGTCGCGGGCCAGTCCGGTCCGCCCAGCAGCTGCCGGAGCTGCCGCGCTTCCCGTTCGTCCCGTTCCCGGCTCCGTGTCTCGGTCGGCACCGGTCACCCCCCTCGCCAGATGTGTCGCTCCGGTGGTGGTAACGCCCGGTCGGGGTCCGGACATTCCGCCAGCCGCCCCCGTTCCTGGTCCCGGCCTCGGCGGAGACCGACGCTGGGACCAGGAAGGGCCTGGGAGGACGGTGCCGTTCGCCCGGATCGGGCGGCCGGCACCATCCGATGCAACGACCCTGCGCCGCGCCGGTCACGCTCGCCGGGGGAGTCGCTGGGCAGCTGCGACGCCGGCCGTTCCGTCCTCGTCGCCGGCCGTGGCCCGGGGAGAAGACACCGTCATCAGCCTGATACCTCAGAGGCATCTTGAGACCTCTGAGGTATCCCGCTCGTGGTCGCATCCGCCCCAGGCGGTTCACCGACAGTGACGGGCGGCGGCCGGCCACCCGCCGTGGCTCAGGGCAGCGCCCAGCCCCGCTCGCGGAGCCAGGCGAGCACTGCCGTGGCCACGGCGGCCGGGTCCTTGCGCAGGTCGTGACGCTCACCGGGGCGGACGACCACGCGGACCGAGGCGTCGGCCTCGGGCACGCCGAAGGGATCGCGGTCGCCGTTGACCACCAGGGTGGGCAGCCCGGTCAGCAGCTCGGCCGCGCGGGACCGCTCCGGCCGGCCCGGCGGGTGCAGCGGGAAGGCCAGCGCGACCACCCCGGCCGCACCCACGGCCGCCGCCGTACGACAGGCCACCCGGGCACCGCTGGACCGCCCGCCGACCAGCAGCGGCACATCCGGGTGCCGGGTACGCAGCCCGGCGACCACCGCCGTCCACGCCTCGTCGAGGTGCCCGGCCGGTGCCGGCGCCCGCCGCCCGGCCACCCGGTACGGCTGGGTCACCCGCGCCACCGCCACCCCCGCGCCGACGGCCGCGTCCCGGACCGCGAGCAGGTCGGGGGCGTCCACGTCGCCGCCCGCCCCGTGCCCGAGCACGAGCAGGGCGACCGGCGGGCCGGCCGGCAGGTCGGCCTCGACCCGGGCCAGGCCCCGTGGAGTGTCGATCTCGTCGCGGTGCGGCACCGGCCCATTCTGCGCCGCCGGGCCGCCGGACACGGCGACCAGGCCGGCCGGGACGCCCGACGGTGGGCGTTCCCGGCGGCTCAGTCGACGAGCGGTGCCGTGGCGGGCGGGTGCCGGCTCAGCTCAGCGGCACCAGCGTGAGCAGGCGGTCGCGCACCGGCGGGCCGGCGTCGTCCGCGGCGTCCGGATCCGGTTGCACCTCGCTGCGCCAGGCGACCAGCATGGCCCGCCGCTCGCGCGGCGTGGTGCCACCCCAGACACCGTGGCAGTCGCCGACCTCCAGCGCCCAGGCCAGGCACGAGCCCTGCACGTCGCAACTGCGGCAGAGCGCGACGGCGGCGTCGGCCGGCTCGTTGGGCGCCGGAAAGAATGTTTCCGGATCGACGCTCTGGCAGGTTCCTCTGGTCCGCCAGGCCTCGTCCTGGCGGCGTTCGCGCAACGCCCGCAACAGTCGCGGATCTCGTCGTGCGGCGGCCACCTCGTGCGGTCGGGGCATACGCGCCCGGGTCATCACACCCACCTCCCCCGTGGGACCGGCAAGATCGACGGGCGTCGTTCGCACCGCGCGAAGACGCTCCCAGTGCCGGCGCTGTGTTCTATCGCACCCGTGGACACGGAGACAAGGGGCTGTGCACAAAGATGACTGAAGATCCGAGCGAAATTTCGCCCGGAACTCTGGCAATTCGTACGCGACAATGTCGCGAATCGCGTTCAGAAAAGCGTCATTTCCCCCTCGACGCGCTCCTCGGGCAGCGGCACCCGCTCGATCAACCCCGGGCCGTCGTTGCGCACGTCGCCCACCGCCGGACCCACCGGCCGGATCTCCAGACCGGCGAGCCAGTCGACCGGCGGCGGGGCGAGCAGCGTGGCCGGGTCGTCGGCCGGCCCGAGCCAGGCCGCCCAGCGGTCGGCGGGCAGCAGCAGCGGCATCCGGTCGTGCACCTCGGCCAGCTCCCCCACCGCGGCGGTGGTGAGCACGCTGAACGTCAGCAGCGACTCCCAGCGTGACCAGATGCCGGCGAACGCCAGCACCGAGCCGTCCCGGGGGGTCATGTAGTAGGGCTGCTTGCCGCCGGCGGGGCGGCGCACCCACTCGTACCAGCCGTCGGCGGGGACCAGGCAGCGCCGGCGGGCGAACAATTCGGCGTACGCGCGACTGGTGGCGACCGTCTCGACCCGGGCGTTGATCATGCGGGCGGCGCCGGCCGCCGAGCGCGACCAGTGCGGCACCAGGCCCCAGCGCCCCGCCGACAGCATCCGACCGGCCTCGGCGTCCATCCGCACGACCGGCACCGGATCGGTCGGCGCGACGTTGTGGTCGGGCGCGAGCCGGCCGTCGGTGTCGTCGTACGACTCGAACAGCGCGCTCAGGTCACCGGCGCTCCGGGTCGTGGCGTACCTCCCGCACATGGCGCACACGCTAACGCCCCGCCGGCTTCCCGGCTGTCCCGCCAACCGGGAGCAGGACCGACGGCCGGCTCCACGGGCCGGCGAGCTTGGCAGAATGTAACCGTGGGGAATCCGACCGCGACCCGGCCGCAGCAGCCGTGGACCGCACCGACCGCCAGTGATCCGGTTGCCGCGACGCTGCGCCTGCCCGGCTCCAAGTCGATGACCGCCCGGGCGCTGGTGCTCAGCGCCCTGGCCAGCGGTCCGTCGACCCTGCACGGGCCGCTGCGCGCGCGGGACACCGAGCTGATGGCCGGCGGGCTGCGGGCGATGGGCGCGCACATGTCGATCTCCGACGACGAGCGCTGGCTGGTCCGGCCGCACCGGCTGGTCGGTCCGGCCCACGTCGACGTCGGGCTGGCCGGCACGGTGATGCGCTTCGCGCCGCCGGTCGCCGGCCTGGCCGAGGGGCGGGTCACCTTCGACGGCGACCCGCAGGCCCGGGTCCGCCCGCTCGGTCCGCTGATCGGCGCGCTGCGCTCGCTCGGCGTACGCGTCGAGGCCCCGGCCGTCGGCAGCCTGCCGCTGACGGTGCAGGGCACCGGCCGGGTCGCCGGCGGCGAGGTGGTGATCGACGCCTCCGCCTCCAGCCAGCTCGTCTCCGGCCTGCTGCTCGCCGGCGCGCGCTTCGACCGGGGCGTGGTGGTGCGCCACCAGGGCCCGCCCGTCCCCTCCGCGCCGCACCTGCGGATGACCGTGCAGATGCTGCGGGCGGCCGGCGCCGCGGTCGACGACAGCGTCCCGGACGTCTGGGTGGTCGAGCCCGGCCCGCTGGCCGGGCGCGGCTGGGAGATCGAGCCGGACCTCTCCGGCGCGGTCCCGTTCTTCGCCGCCGCGCTGGTCACCGGCGGTGAGGTGACGTTGCAGGGCTGGCCGCGCAGCAGCGCGCAGCCGGTCGAGCAGCTCCGCTCGCTGCTGCACCGGATGGGCGGCGAGGTGACCCTCGGCACCGCCGGCCTGACCGTGCGCGGCACCGGCACGGTGCACGGCCTGGCGGCCGACCTCTCCGACGTCAGCGAGCTGACCCCGGCGCTGACCGCGCTGGCCATGCTGGCCGACTCCCCGTCCCGGTTCACCGGCATCGCGCACATCCGCGGCCACGAGACCGACCGGATCGCCGCCCTCGCCCGCGAGTTCACCTCGCTCGGCGCCGACCTGACCGAGTCCTCCGACGGGCTGGAGATCCGGCCCCGCCCGCTGCGCGGCGGCACCTTCCGCACCTACGCCGACCACCGGATGGCGCACGCCGCCGCGGTGGCCGGGCTGGCCGTCCCCGGCATCGAGGTGGACGATGTGGCGTGTACCTCCAAGACCATGCCCGAGTTCCCGGCACTATGGTCGGCAATGGTGACCGGTAAGAGCTGAGGCGTAGAGGGGGCGGTCCTGGCGACCAGACGGCGGGAGTACGACGAGGACGACGTACGGGTCCGGCCCGGAAAGTCCTCGCGTCCACGCACCCGCACCCGGCCCTTGCACGCCGACGCGGTCGACGGCCTCGTGATCGCCGTCGACCGGGGCCGCTACACCTGCGTGCTGGCCGGCGCCGACGCCGACGACACGGTGACCGCGATGCGGGCCCGGGAGCTGGGGCGCAAGTCGGTGGTGGTCGGCGACCGGGTGGGCCTGGTCGGGGACACCTCCGGGGCGGCCGGCGCGCTGGCCCGGATCGTCCGGATCGCCGAGCGGCGCTCGGTGCTGCGGCGGACCGCCGAGGACGACGCGACCACCGCCGAGGGGCGGCTGGAACGGGTCGTGGTCGCCAACGCCGACCAGTTGGTGATCGTCAGCGCGCTGGCCGACCCGCCGCCGCGCACCGGCTTCATCGACCGCTGCCTGGTGGCCGCGTACGACGCCGGCATCGAGCCGCTGCTCTGCCTGACCAAGGCCGACCTGGCCGGGCCCGAGCAGGTGCTCGGCTACTACACCGAGCTGGAACTGCCGTACGTGCTCGTCCGCCCGGACTCCGACCTCGACGCGCTGCGGGCGCTGCTCTCCGGCCGGGTCTCGGTCATGGTCGGGCACTCCGGTGTGGGCAAGTCGACGCTGGTCAACCGCCTGGTGCCGGAGGCCGCCCGGGCCGTCGGCGTGGTCAGCGCGATCGGCCGGGGCCGGCACACCTCCACCAGCGCCGTGGCGCTGCGGCTGCCGCCCGCGCCGGGCGTCGACGGCGACCCCGGCTGGATCATCGACACCCCCGGGGTACGCAGCTTCGGGCTCGCCCACGTCTCGGCGGAGAGCCTGCTGCACGGCTTCGCCGACCTGGTCGAGGCGACGGTGGACTGCCCGCCGAACTGCCCGCACACCGCCGACGCGGCCGACTGCGCGCTGGACGCCGGGGTGGCAGCCGGCAAGGCCGACCCGCGCCGGCTGGCGTCGTACCGTCGGCTGTTGTCCTCCCGGTCCGGCGAGGGTGACCCGCGCGGCGAGGCCGACCAGCGGAATCCAGGCGACCCGCTTGCCGGGTCCTGACCCGGCCGTGGCTACGGTTCCTGCCATGACCGGGTACGCCGACGACATCGCCCTCGCCCACCAGCTCGCGGACGCCGCCGACGCCATCTCCACGGCCCGCTTCCGCGCGCTCGACCTGCGGGTCGAGGCCAAGCCGGACCTCACCCCGGTCTCCGACGCGGACACCGCCGTGGAGCGGGAGATCCGCGCGCTGCTGGCCGGCCGCCGCCCCGGCGACGGCCTGCTCGGCGAGGAGTACGGCGAGCAGCCCGCCGCCGGGCCGGGGGGTCGGCGCTGGGTGGTCGACCCGATCGACGGCACCAAGAACTTCGTCCGGGGCGTGCCGGTCTGGGCCACCCTGATCGCGCTGCTGGAGGGGGACCGTCCCGTGGTCGGGCTGGTCTCCGCCCCGGCGTTGGGCCGCCGCTGGTGGGGCGCGCTCGGCGAGGGCGCGTACGCCGGGCCGGACGCCGCCTCCGGCACGCCGATCCGGGTCTCCGCCGTCGGCGACCTGGCCGACGCGAGCTTCTGCTACTCCTCGCTGAGCGGCTGGGAGGAGGCGGGTCGGCTGGACGCGATGCTCCAGCTCATGCGGGACACCTGGCGCAGCCGCGCGTACGGCGACTTCTACGGTTACATGCTGCTGGCCGAGGGTGCACTGGACGTCATGGTGGAGCCCGAGTTGTCGCTCTGGGACGTCGCCGCGCTGGTGCCGGTGGTGACCGAGGCCGGGGGCGTGTTCACCGATCTGTCCGGCCGTGGAGTCCCTGCTGGGGATGGTTCCGGGGAGCACAGCGCGGTGGCCAGCAACGGCCTGCTGCACGCCGACATCCTCGCCCGGCTGGGTCGGCCAACCGCGCGCTGACCCCCGGGCACCCTCTATCCTCGCCAGGTGGTGTCCTCCGGTTGGTGCTTCCTCGCGGCCATGATCGTCGCGTACGGCTTCGCCAACATGTTGCAGTCGGTCGCCGCCGCCCGGACGACCGTGCACCACACCTTCGATCCGGGGCTGCTGCTGAAGCTGGCCGTGCACCGCACCTACCTGGTCGGTCTGCTCTGCCAGGTGATCGGGTTCGTGCTGGCCTTCCTGGCCCGCCGGGACTTGCCGCTGTTCCTGGTGCAGGCCAGCGTGGCCGCCGGGCTGGGGGTCACCGCCGTGCTGGGCGTGGTGGTGCTCAAGTGGCGGCTGCCGAAGGCGGAGGTGGCCCTGCTGGTGCTGCTCTTCGGCGGGATCACCGCGCTGGTGCTCTCCGCCCAGCCGGCGCCGTCGAAGTCCCTCGGCACCGCCGGCCTGGTCGCCCTCACCGTGGCGCTGGGCGGCATCGGGGTGCTCGGCTTCTTCGCCGTCCGCCTGCACGGGCCGCCCGGGTCGGTGGCGCTCGGCTCGCTGGCCGGGATGGCGTTCTCCGCCGCCGCGGTGGCCGCCCGCCCGCTGGCGTCCGCGCCGACGGCCGAGGCGTTCGTCCAGGACCCGCTGCTCTACCTGCTGATCGCGCACTCCCTGGTCGGGCAGCTGCTGCTCGGGCTGGCGATGCAACGCGGCTCCACCACGGCCGCCGTCGCCGCGATGGACGCCGCCGGGGCGGTGCCCGCCGCGATCGTCGGCCTGCTGCTGCTCAACGACCGGATCTGGCCGGGCCGGGAGTGGCTGGCCGCGGTCGGCTTCCTGGTCACCCTCGCCGCGGTCATCGGGCTCACCCGGTACGCCGAACCGCAGCACCACCATGCCGTCGTCCAGCGACGGGAACGGATCGCGGTCGGCGCCGGCCCACCACCGCGGTGACCGGCGGTCAGGCCTCGACCGGCTTGCGCCGGAGCACCACCCGCTCGTAGAGCCGCTCCAGGGCGCTGGCGGTGCGCTCCCAGGTGTAGCTGCACCGCACCCGGTCCACCGCCGCGTGCCCGTACGCGAACCGCCCGGCGTTGTCGGCCAGCAGCCGGCGCAGCGTCACGCCCAGCGTGCGGACGTCGCCCGGGGGCACCAGCCGCCCGGTGACCTCGTCGACCACGGCGTCGGCGATGCCGCCCATCGCGTACCCGACCACCGGTACGCCGCAGGCCATCGCCTCCAGCGACACCCGGCCGGCGGAGGAGTAGTGCGGGGTGCAGGCGACCACGTCGGCCGAGCGGTACCAGGTGGCCATCTGGTCGTGCGGTACCGCCCCGACCAGCTTCACCTGGTCGGCGACCCCGGTCCGCTCGGCCAGCTCGCGCAGCCGGCGGGCCTCGGCGTGGGTGGCCAGCTCCTCGGGCGGCGGGCCGCCGGCGATGACCAGCTCGGCGTCGCCCACCAGGCGCATCGCCCGGATCAGGTCCTCCTGGCCGTGGCCGGGCGACAGCCCGCCGACGGAGAGGATGCGGGCCCGCTGGTCGCGGGGGGCCGCCTCGCCGTCGGGGTGGAACCGCTCGATGTCCACCCCGGCGGGGACCATCGCCACCGACGTGCGTTGCAGGCCCATCCGGGTCAGTTCGTCCACCTCGTCGTTGCACTGGGCGACCGCGATGTCCACCGCGCGGGTCAGCGCCCGCTCCAGCGGGATCCGCTCCCCCGGGCCGTCGTACTGCTGGCCGAGGTGGCGCAGCTGCTCGACGCCGAGGGAGTGGAAGGTCTGCACGACCGGGATGTCCGTCTCGCGTACCGCGTGGGCGGCGGCGAGGCCGCCGATCCAGTAGTGCCCGTGCACCACCTCGGGGGTCCACTCCGCGGCCCAGCGGTCGGCCAGCCACCGGCCGAACTCCGACACGTACGGCACCAGCTCGGCGGTGGGCGTGATCCGGGCCGGCCCGACGGGCACCCGTTCGAGGCGGTAGCCGTCCACCTCCACGACCTCCGGCAGGGCGGGGTCGTCGCGGCGCTCGTAGACCCGTACGTCGTGGCCGCGCCCGGCCAGCTCGGCGGCGACCCGGGCGATGTGCTCGCGGGTGCCGACGGCGGGGGCGTCCGCATGCCGGGCCGAGCCGGCGTGCGCGCAGACGAGGCCGACGCGCATGGTCACCTCCATGCGATTCGTGAGGGATGGTCCTCCGGTCAGAGGGTCCCATTAACCCGGCCCCGGCGAGCCGAAACCTGGCAGATCGGGAGCAGTCGGAACGCTGTCGGCCGACCGTTGCGGGCACCCCGCCAGCGAGCCGCCGGCAGGCCCCCGCCGCGGGACTTTCCGCAGGTCCCACCCGCTTTCGCGGCGGGTCTGGCGGGGTGAGCGAAGGCCGGCACCCGGCCTTCCGGGGTGATCGGTTTAGGCCATCGTCCAGCCGGGTGTCCGGAAGGCCCGACATGCCGGCATCGCCGCCCGGGGCGGGACCGCCCGGCCGCGGGCTCCCGCCGACCACGGGGCGGCCGCCCCAGCCCCGGCCCCCGGCTCGCGCCGGCCGCCCTGGCGGCCGCCCGGCCCGGTGCCGATCCGCGCCCACCCGGCCGCATGACCCACTCTGGTCGGGGTACCGACGAGGAATGCCGCTAACCCGCAGTCTCTCGGACGCCGTCGTGGTGGTCACCGGCGCCTCGAGCGGCATCGGTACCGCCACGGCCTACGCGCTGGCCCGCCGGGGCGCGGACATCGTCCTCGCCGCCCGCAGCGAGCCCGCTCTGGAGGACGTCGCCCGGCACTGCCGGGAATTGGGCGGGCGGGCGCTGGCGGTGCCCACCGACGTGACCGACCCGGTGGCGGTCGAGGAACTGGCCGCCCGCGCGGCGGCCGAGTACGGCCGGATCGACGGCTGGGTGAACAACGCGGCGGTCAGCGCGGTCGGGCTCTTCGACGAGATCCCGGTGTCGGAGTTCCGCCGGGTGCTGGAGGTCAACCTGCTGGGCGCCGCGTACGGCATCCGCGCCGCGCTGCCCTGGTTGAGCCTCTCCGGCGGCGGCGTCGTGGTCAACAACGCCTCGGTGCTGGCCGAGGTGGCGATGCCCTACCAGTCGGCGTACAACGCCACCAAGCACGGCATCCGCGGGCTGGCCGACACGGTCCGGCAGGAGCTGCGGGTCACCGGCCGGGGCAACATCTCGATCTGCACCGTACTGCCGGCCACCATCGACACTCCGTTCTTCCGGCACGCCGGCAACCACACCGGGCGCGAGCTGGTCCCGCCGCCGCCGGTGTACCCGCCCGAGATGGTGGCCGAGACCATCGTCCGGCTGCTGCGCCGCCCGCGCCGGGAGGCGTACGCGGGCGGCGCGGCCCGGCTGATCGGCCTGCAGTGGCGGCTCGCGCCGGCGCTGGCCGAGCGGGTCCTCGGCTGGTACGCCCACCGCACGCAGTTCGGGCCATCCGGCGCGGCGGACAGCACCGGCAACGTTTTCCGCGCTGACGCCGAGGCGCAGCGCGAGGGCGGCTGGCACGGCCGACGCCGGCAGGTGGTCCGGGTGACCGCCGCGTTCGGGCTGGCCGCCGCCGGGACCGCGGTCGGCACGATGGCCGCGATGACCCGCCGCTCCCGGGCGGAGCGGCGATGACCGGCACGGAGCGGCCGGGTGCGCGCCCGGCCGCCGGCATGCACAATGGGACGATCATGCCGACGGACGCGCGATGCCTGGTGGAGGCGGACGAGTCGTCCGCGACCGTGCGGCTCAGCGGCGTGCTGGAGTCCACCACCGCCGACCGGGTCCGCGACGCCCTGCTGGCGCGACTGAGCGACCGGCCCGGCCCGATCGTGGTCGACGTGGCCCGGCTCCGCTCCACCGACGGCAGCGCCGCGCGTCTGCTGGCCGAGGTCCGCCGCGCAATTGCCGACTGGCCCGCCGCCGACCTGCTGGTGCTCGACCCGGCCGGCACGGTCACCGGCGCCGACGCGACCGGGCTGCCGGTGTACGCGACCGCCGACGAGGCGACCGCCGCGCTGGCCCGTACCCCGATGGCGGCGCTGCTCGCCGCGGAGCTCGCGCCCACGGCGGGGGCCGCCCGGCAGGCCCGGGCGATGATCGCCGACGGGTGCGCCCGCTGGGGTGTGCCGCAGCTGATCGAGCCGGCGTCCATCGCGGTGACCGAGATGGTCAACAACGTGGTGGCCCACGCGCGGACGCCGATGACGGTCCGCCTCGCGCCGCGCGACAGCTCGTTGCACGTCGCGGTCCGCGACCACTCCCCCCGACAGCCCGCGTACGCCGGCCTGGCTCCGCTCACCTCGACCGGCGGCCGTGGCCTGCTGCTGATCGACACGGTGGCCCGACGCTGGGGCAGCACCCCGGTGCCGAACGGCAAGGTGGTCTGGTGCGTGCTCCACGCCGAGGACGAAGCCGCTCGCCAGGGCTGACTTCTCCCCTTTCGTCCCGATTGCGGGGTCCGGCTCCGGTTACCCGGGGCATGGCAGTGGGTAGTGATCAGTCATGCGCGACGACGAGTACCCGACCCCCCTCTCCGACCCTGAGGCGGAGGGTCTGCCGCAGACCGCCGACGACGACTCCACCGCCAACGACGACGTCCTCACCGGCCGTGAGGCCGACGGCCCGGAGCCGGCCCAGTTGCCCGGCGACCGCACACCGGTCGCGGTCGACAGCTTCGGCACCACCGCCGAGGAGCAGCTCGAGGGGGAGTCGCTGGACTACAAGCTGCAGCGGGAGCAGTACGAGCGCCCCGCCGACGACCCGCTGGCCGGCCCGGTCGATCCGGACATCGCCGCCGAGGCGGACAGCGACGAGGCCGCCGCCGAGGCGCAGCTGGACGCCGACGTGATGAATCCCGGTCCCACCTCGGACCCGCACTCCCCGGTCTCCATCTACGACCACGGCAAGCTGGGCACCATCGCCGACTCGCAGGTGGGCCGGCTGGTCGAACCGGACGAGGGGGCGCACACCGACCAGGAGACCGACTCGGTCGCCTACGACGCGGGCTCGGCCGGCGGCGGGGCCACCGCCGAGGAGCTGGCGATCCACGAGACCCGGCCGCCGGAGTCGCACTGACGGCCTCTCAGTCGTCGAGCCCGCGCTCGATCGCGTAGCGGGTCAGTTCGACCCGGTTGTGCAGCTGGAGCTTGCCCAGCGTGTTCTGGACGTGGTTCTGCACGGTGCGGTGCGAGAGCCCCAGCCGCTCGGCGATCTGCCGGTACGACAGCCCCTTGGCGACCAGACGCAGCACCTCGGTCTCCCGCTCGGTGAGCCGGGGTGCGCCGTCGTCCCGGCCCGACCGGGCCCCGCCGTCGGTGGCGCCGGCCAGCCGGCGGTACTCGCCGAGGACCAGTCCCGCCAGGCCGGGCGTGAAGACCGGCTCCCCGGCGGCGGTGCGGCGCACCGCGTCCAGGAACTCGGCCGGCGCGGCGGACTTCACCAGGTAGCCGGTGGCGCCGGCCTTCACCGCGTCCAGGACGCTCTGCTGCTCGCCGCTGGCCGACAGCATCAGCACCCGCACCTCGGGCAGCACGGCCCGCAGGCCCCGGATCACCTCGACTCCGGAGATATCGGGCAGTTGGAGGTCGAGCACCACCACGTCGGGCCGAGCCGCGGCGGCCACCCGGACCGCCTGCCGCCCCTCACCACTGGTCGCCACCACCCGGTGGCCGGCCTCGGTGAGGTCGCGGGCCACCCCCTCCCGCCACATCGGGTGGTCGTCGACCACCATCACGCGTACCCCGGTCACCCGTCCTCCCTCGGTACCACCAGCTCCACCTCGGTGCCCTCCCCCGGCGCGGAGACGATCCGCACCTCGCCGCCGAGGTCGGCGATCCGGCCCCGGATCGACTGGCTCATGCCCAACCGCCCCTGCCGGGCCGCCTCGACCAGCCGGCCCTCTCCGATGCCCGGGCCGGCGTCGCGCACCGACACCGTCACCGTCTCGCCCTCGTCCTCGACCAGCACCCAGGCGCGCCCGTCGGCGTGCCGCCGCACGTTGTCCAGCGCCGCCGCGGTGGCGGCGGCCAGTTCCCGGGCCACCGGGGCGGGCAGCGGGACCGGGGTGGCCGGGGCGGAGACGGACACCGCCGGCGAGGCGTACCGGCCGAGCAGGGCGCGCAGGTCCAGGGTGCCGGTCGGCTCGTCGGCGGCGGGCGCCGGGTCGACCCCGGCGATCAGGGCGCGCAGCGCCGCCTCCTGCTCGCCGGCGAGCCGGGCCAGCTCACCGGCCTCGCCGTCGAGGTGGGCGCCGCGCCGCTGCACCAGGGCCAGCACCTGGAGCACCGAGTCGTGGATGCCCCGGGCCAACCGCTCCCGCTCCCGGGTGGCCGCCTCCAGCTGCACCGCCCGGTGCAGCCGCTCCTCGGCGGTCACCGCCAGCCGCGCGACGTGCCCGACGATCACCCCGGCGAGCAGCAGCAGGATCACCCCGGTGAGCGAGGACGGGCCGATCCGTCCCCGGCTGGCCAGGTCCGCCGCGCCGAGCGCCAGCGCCGCAACCGCGCCGCGCCGCCGCCCGCCGGAGACCGCCCAGGCCAGCACCGGGCCGGCCAGCCAGACCACGGCCAGGGTCGGCACGCCGGCGGCCAGCGCCGGGCGGCCGACCACCCACGGGGAGACCGCGAGGACGACGAGCACGACGCCCAGGTCGGCCAGGAGCAGCGGCCAGTGCCGGTTCGCCGGCCGCGCGTAGCCGGCGGCGGTCACCCCGGACCAGGCCAGCATCGACAGCAGGACGGCGCCGGCGGCGAGCGGGTGGGCGTACCGGTCGGCGTCGCGGAGCACCAGCAGGCAGACGTACCCCAGGGCGGCGAAGCGGAAGACGGCGATGGAACGCCACAGCGGCACCTCGAGACCACCCGGCGGCGACGGCATGGCCGTCACGATGCCACAGCCGCCGGCCGGCTCGGCGCCGCCGGCGGTCGCGGTACCGAGAACCCTGACGTACGGTGGAAATGCCGCGAAACTCCGAGACCGGCTGTCGGGACAGGGCCATGACGAACGCAGATCCACCTTCGCCGCGTACGGTTGTGCCCATCGAATCTTCCGTTCTCATCGCCGAGGCCTTCGAGCAGGCACAGGTGACCGAGCTGCGACACTCGGTCACCTCCTGCGCGCACGCCGCGGGACTGAACGGCCAGCGGCTGGACGACTTCGTCCTCGCCGTCAACGAGCTGATCACCAACGCGGTCCGGCACGGCGGGGGCCGGGGCTGGCTGCGGCTGTGGCGGCGGGCCGACGAGCTGGTCTGCGAGGTCTCCGACCACGGCGCGGGAATCAGCGCGCAGCGGCTCGGCGACCACCGCCGCCCCGCGCCGGACACCGCCGGCGGGTGGGGGCTGTGGCTGGCCCGGGAGTTGAGCGACGCCATGGAGGTCGAGACCAGCCCGGCCGGCACGACGGTACGGATCAGCGCCATGACCCGGGCGCTGCGCCGCGCGGGCGGCCCGGCCGGCGACTGACCCGGCCGCCTGACTCAGCCGAAGAGCGCGCTGACCGACTCGCCGTTGTGGATCCGCCGCACCGCCTCGGCCAACGCGGGCGCCACCGAGAGGATCTCCAGCTTCGGCACCCGCTTCTCCGCCGGGATCGGGACCGTGTTGGTGCAGACGATCTCCAGCACCCCGTCCTCCCCGCTGAGCCGCTCCAGCGCGCCGCTGGAGAAGAGCCCGTGCGTGCAGGCGAGCCGGATCGAGCGCACCTTCCGCTCGCGCAGGTGCGCCATCAGCTCGATCACCGTGCTGCCCTTGGCGATCTCGTCGTCGAGGACGATGACGTCCCGGTCGGCCACGTCGCCGATCACCGTACTGATCTCGACCCGGTCGTCGCTGAACCGCTGCTTCGCCCCGGCCGCCACCGGCGTGCCGAGCATCCGGGCGAAGGCGGCGGCCTCCTTGGCGTTGCCCAGGTCCGGCGAGACCACCACGGTGTCGGTCAGGTCGTAGCGCCGGAAGTGGACGGCCAGCTCGCGCAGCGCGTGCAGGTGGTCGACGGGGACGCTAAAGAAGCCGTGCACCTGCGGCGAGTGCAGGGTCATCGCCAGCACCCGGTGCGCCCCGGCCGAGGTGAGCAGGTCGGCGACGAGCCGCCCGCCGATCGAGATGCGCGGGGCGTCCTTCTTGTCCGACCGGGCGTACGCGTAGTGCGGCAGCACCACGGTGATCCGGCCGGCGGACGCGCCCCGGGCCGCGTCGATCATGAGCAGCAGCTCGACCAGGTGCTCCTGGACCGGCGGCACCAACGGCTGGATCAGGAAGACGTCGCGCTCCCGGCAGTTCGCCTGCAACTGCACCTCCAGGCAGTCGTTGGCGAACCGGGAGACCCGCACCGGGTGCAACGGGACGTCGAGGTGAGCACAGATCTCGGCGGCGAGTTCGGGATGGGCAGTTCCGCTGAACACGGCGATGTCACGCACGATCCAGATCGTACGGAGGCCCCGGGGCGGGCGACGCGTGGGCGCGCGAGCTGCGCAAGGGCGGCGCGCACCCTGGACCGGGTGGAGTGAACGCCGGGTACTCACGATCATCTGATGAATCCCGACTGGAAGGTACGGAGGATGCACGCGGCGGCCTCGACCCCGCGCCACGGCGCGGCCGGGAGGTCCAGCCGGACGCCCGCCCTGCTACGGCTTTCTGATCAGGCCCAGCGGCTGCCGGTGAGCCTCTCGTAGACGTCGACGTAGCGGGCCCGGGTCGCCTCGACCACCTCGGCCGGCACCTCGGGAGCCGGGCCCTGCTTGTCCCAGCCGCTGTCGGTCGCCCAGTCCCGGACGTACTGCTTGTCGTAGGAGAACTGCACACGGCCCGGCTGGTACGACTCGGCCGGCCAGAACCGGGACGAGTCGGAGGTCAGCAGCTCGTCGCCGAGCATCAGGGTGCCGTCCGGCGTCCAGCCCAGTTCAAGCTTGGTGTCGGCCACCAGGATGCCCCGGTCGGCGGCCAGCTCAGCGCCGCGGCGGTAGACGTCGATGGTGATCTGGCGCAGCCGCTCGGCGGTCTCCGCGCCGACCTTGTCCACCACCTCGGCGAAGGTGATCGGCTCGTCGTGCTCCCCCACCGGCGCCTTGGTCGACGGGGTGAAGATCGGCTCGGGCAGGATCGACGCCTCGACCAGGCCGCGCGGCAGCGCCACGCCGGAGACGGCGCCGGTGCGCTGGTACTCCTTCAGGCCGCCGCCGGTCAGGTAGCCGCGGGCGACGCACTCCACCGGGACCATCTCCAGCCGCCGGCAGCGGATCGCCCGGCCGGCGAACTCGGCGGGCACGTCGGTGGTCGAGATGACGTGGTTCGGCACCAGGTCGGCGAGCTGCTCGAACCACCAGACGGAGAGGGCGGTGAGCAGTCGACCCTTGTCCGGGATCGGCGTCGGCAGCACCACGTCGTAGATCGAGATGCGGTCGGAGGCGACCAGGATCAGGTCGTCGCCGTCGGCGTAGACGTCCCTGACCTTGCCCGAGTGCAGAAGTTCCACGCGCCCTAGTACATCAGACGACGTCGGGACGCCCGGTGCGGCCACCGGCCGTCCCGAGCCCGGCGGGCCTCGGTCGGCTCGGCGCGCATCGATGTCGGTCAGCGCCCGAGCGACCGTCCCCGCCGCCGCCGGCCGCCCGGCGTTGACACCCGGGCTCACCGCCTGCGTGAATGGTCCGGCCCGCACCGCCGCGCACCAGGAGCCCCCCGTGCCCGCTGCCCGCCCTCCGCGCCCCCGGCCCGGCGCCGACCCGGACCGGCGGCGGCTGCTCGGCGCGCTGCTGGCGGTGCCGGCGCTCGCCACCGGCGGCCTCGCCGGGTGCAGCGACGGCCCGGCCGCCCCGGTCGACGAGAACGGGCCGATCGAGTTGTCGGTCTTCTGGTGGGGCAACACCCGGCGCGCGGAGGCCACCGAGCGGGCGCTGCGGCTCTACTCCTCGCGCAACCCCCGGGTCACCTTCCGGGTCACCTGGCAGGCCGCCAGCGGCTACTACGACCGGCTCGCGACCCAGGCCGGCGGCGGCAACGTGCCGGACCTGTTCCAGGTCGACGACACCGTGCTGACCGAGTACGCCCAGCGCGGCATCGCCCTGGACCTCAGCCCGTACGCTGCGGACGGCCGGCTCGACCTCGGCGGCCTGCCGCCCGGGCTGGCCGACTACGGCCGGGTGGACGGCCGGCTGTACGGCGTCCCCGCCGCGCAGACGCACGCCGCCGTGGTCTACAACAAGGACCTGCTGCGCCGGCTCGGGGTGCCCGCCCCGACCATCATGCCGTGGGCGGACTACCTGGCCTGGGCCGCGCGGGTCACCCAGGCCAGCGGCGGTCGGGTGGCCGGCACCATGGACCCGTCCGGCGACCACCGGGCGCTCTGGCTCTGGCTGCGCGGCCAGGGCGGCAAGTTCTACCAGGGGCGGCAACTCGGCTTCAGCTCGGCGGCCCTGGTCGACTGGTTCGAGCTCTGGCAGCGGGCCCGCAACGAGCGGGCGACCCCGGCCGCCGCGCTGGTGGACCGGGCCGACGGCGGCGAACCGGCCCGACAGCTCGTGGTGACCGGCCACACCGCCGCCTCGTTCGCCTGGTCGCACCAGCTGCCCGAACTTCAGCGCCACACCGACGACGAGTTGGGGCTGGCCGCCTTCCCCGGGCCGCCGGCCGCCCAGTGGGACCTGGCCTCGATGTACTGGGCCGGCTTCCACGGCACCCGGCACCCCGGCGTGGTGGCCGACGTCGTCACCTTCCTCACCACCAACGTCGAGGTGGGCCGGATCCTCGGCACCGACCGCGGGCTGCCCGCCGATCTGGCCGTGCGGCAGGCCGTCACCCAGGCGTCCGACGATCCGGTGGTCAAGCGCGTCGCCACGCTCGGCACCACCCTCAACGACCTGGTCGGGCCCGCCCCGGCCCCACCGCCCCGGGGGCACGCGCGGGTGCGCGCGCTGCTCACGGCGGGGGCCCAGGACGTCCGGTCGGGCCGGGTGGGAGCGCGGGCCACGACGTCGAAGTTCATGGCGCAGGCGCAGGGGGCGCTGGCCGAGTGACCCTGGCCGGCGTCCGCCGGCCAGGGCCAACCGGATCAGCTCGGCGGACGGTTGCGGCGGTTGCGCATCAGCCGCAGCACCAGGAACACGATCAACCCCACCACGACGAGGCAGCAGAGCAGGCCCAGGATGCCGCCACCGCCCCGGCCCCTGCGCCGTGCCGCCTCCACCACCAGCTCGCCCTGGCCCGTGGACGCCCAGGCCGCGACCGGTACGAAGACCGAGAGCACGACCGCACCGAGGACCGCGCTCAGCCGGCCCCACCACCTGTTCCAAGATGACATGCCCCCATCCTGACCGAGGCGGGCAAGCGGGGCACGCCGGACGGACGGGAAACCCCCGGCGGGCGGAAACGGCGAAGGCCCCGGAGCGGGGCTCCGGGGCCTTCGAACGAGTAGCGGGGACAGGATTTGAACCTGCGACCTCTGGGTTATGAGCCCAGCGAGCTACCGAGCTGCTCCACCCCGCGTCGGCTCCATAAGCTTAGCGCATCCCCGGGACCGAGATCAGCCGGGTCCCGGATCGGCCACCGGGCCGCTCGGGCGGGGAAAAGCGAACGGCCCGAGGATCAGATCCTCGGGCCGTTCGTCGTGGTAGCGGGGACAGGATTTGAACCTGCGACCTCTGGGTTATGAGCCCAGCGAGCTACCGAGCTGCTCCACCCCGCGTCGACTGGTTAACCGTAGCCTACGGGGCCCCGGACCCGCAAAACGGGTCCGGGACACACTCAGCGCAACCAGTCGCGGATCGCCAGCACCGCCCGCCGGCTGTCCGCGTCGACCTGCGACTTCGGGCTGGAACTGCCCTCCCAGCCCTGCTCCCAGAGCACCGTCACCACGTTCCCGATCCGGATGGCCCGGATCAGCCGGACCTCCTCGTCGCCGGTCGGCTGGTCGTTGACGTCGAGGAAGGGTTTGCGCATCTCGAACAGCACCGACTCGTCGCCGTAGCCGCTGCTGGGCAGCAGCTTCTGCCGGGACTTCACCTTGCCGACCGGCTGCTCGGCGCAGTCACGCACCGCGTCGCGCAGTTCGTCGAGCGCGGCGGCGGCCCTACCGTCGCGGTAGATGGTGATGCTGTGCCGGTAGAGACCATCCGGGATGTTCCCCTCCGGCGTGCCGGCCAGCTTGAACGGCACCGACCGGACGCGCTGCCGCACCGTCCCCGACGCGCCCGGCTCCGCCCCGCAGAGCGCCGGCAGCACCTGACCCTCGCCGAACCTCGCTCCCGCGCCGGTGTCGTTCGCCGCCGCCAACGCGAAGAAGGCGGAGTCGGGAATCGAGGTCGGCGTCCGGACGGGCGGCGGGCCGACCCGCGTCGGTGACGTCGACGGCGGTTGCTGCGACGCCGACCCGCTCGGGCCGGGCGAGGCCGCCGACGGGGTGGGCGTCGGGTTCGACGGCACCGGCGAGGGCGGGGCCGGGGTGTCGGCGGGCGGCCCGACCCGGGTGGCCGGGCCGGCGGTGAGGACGAACTGGGCGCCGACGGCCGTCCCGCCGACCAGCGCCGCCGCGGTCAGCACCCCCAGCGCCGCCCGGGTCCGCGCCCGGCGGTCGGCGTACCGACGCACCAGGTCGGGCGCCGCCAGGCCGCGTGGGTCGGTGTCCTCGGCGAGCGAACGGTAGAAACCGGTCAGTTCACGCGACATCGTTGACCTCCAGCTTCTCGGACGCGACCCCGGGCAGCAGCTCGGCCAGCCTCGTCCTGCCCCGGGACAGCCAGGACTTCACGGTGCCGGTGGGCGCCCCCGTCTCGCGGGCGATCTCCTCCACCGGCATGTCGAACAGGTAGTGCAGGGCCAGCGCCTGCCGTTGGTTCGCCGGCAACTGCCGCAGGGCAGCGACCAGCAGGACGGTGTCCTCGCCCGGTGGCCGTACGTCCTCGGGTAAGCCGGTGCGGCTCACCGCCGTGCGCCAGCCGCGCAGCCGGCGGAACCGGTCGGTGGCCAGGCGGCTGACCACCAGCCGCAGCCACGCCTCCGGCGCCGGGTGGGTGGCCAGGCTGCCCCACTGCCGCCAGGCCCGGGCGTACGCCTCCTGCACGAGGTCCTGCGCCTCGCCGTGGTCACCCGCCACCGCGTGGCCGTACCGCAGCGTCCGCCCGGAGGTGCTCCGGTAGAACTCGTCGAAGCTCTGCGCGTCCCTCATGCTCACACCACGTCTCCCCGTTTCCCCCACCTGCTGAGAAGACGGTGGACGGGGCCGCCCGGTTGCAGGGATCGGGTCGGAAAAGCGACAAGCCCGCGACCGGAGGATCGGCAGGTCCTCGGGTCGCGGGCTGGTCGGATCGCGCTGCGGCTCAGCCGCTCGGCGTCGGTGCCGGCGCGGACGGGCTGCCGCTCGGCGTCGGGGCCGGCCCGGCGGTCTGCTGCGCCTGCTGGAACGCGGTCATCGCCTCGTCCAGCGCCTTGAGCGCCCGGCCGTACCGTTCGAAGTCGCCGGACGTCTGCGCGGCCTTGACCTCGGCGATCGCCGTCTGCACCCGCTCCGCCGCGGCGGCCAGCTCACCGGTCAGCGGCGGCGGGTTGACGCCGCCCGGGGGCGGCGGCGGGGTGCCGCCGGGCGGCGGCGGCGTGCCCTGCCCGGCCCGTTTGCCCTGGTCGACGAGCTGCTTGATGCCGTCGGTGAGGTTGTCGGCCAGCACCACGTAGGAACCGCCGTCGCCGTACGAGAGCAGCACCTTCTGCAGCAGCGGGTAGGCGTCCTGCTGGTTGCTCTTCACGTAGACCGGCTCGACGTAGAGCATCCCGTCGCCGAACGGCAGCGACAGCAGGTTGCCGTACTGCACCTGGGCCTGGTTGGAGGAGAGCAGGTTGAGCTGCTGCCGGATGTTGGCGTTGTTGGTCATCTGCTGGTGCACCTGGACCGGCCCGGAGACCCGGGTCTGGTCCGGCAACTCCCACACCTCCAGCTTGGGCTGACCGTCGACGTACGACCCGGAGATCAGCGCGGCGAGGTTCTGCCGCCCGTTCGGGGTGACCGCCGCGGTGATCTGGAAGCGTGGCCCCTGCTGCCCGGGGAACTGGGTGAACAGGTAGTACGGCGGCTGCTTCTGCCCGCTGTCCGGCGCGTCCGGCACGTTCGGCACCTGCCAGAAGTCCTGGCCGGAGTAGAAGTCGCCAGGGTCGGTCACGTGGAACTTGGTGAGCAGGTTCCGCTGCACCTTGAACATGTCGGCCGGGTAGCGGAAGTGCTCGGCCAGCTCCGCCGGGATGGCGGTCTTCGGCAGCACCAGGTCGCCGCCGAACGCCTTGTTCCAGGCCTTGAGCACGGGGTCGGTCTGGTCGAACTCGTAGAGCCGCACCGTGCCGTCGTACGCGTCGACGGTGGCCTTCACCGAGTTGCGCATGTAGTTGACGTTCTCCCGGGCCAGCTGGAACGTGCCCCGGTTGGTCAGCTCGTCGGCGGTCTCGGTCTGCAGGTTGACTCGCTCGGCGTACGGGTAGGTCGCCGCCGTGGTGTAGCCGTCGACGATCCACTGGATCCGGCCGCCCACCACCGCCGGGTACGGGTCGCCGTCGAGGGTGAGGAAGGGGGCGACCTTCTCCACCCGGTCCCGCGGGTTGCGCACGTACAGCAGCCGCGAGTTGTCGTTGACCGCGTCGGAGAGCAGGAAGTTCGACTCCTGCTCCTTGATGGCGTAGAGCAGCCGGCGGGTGAACGAGCCGATCTCGACGCCGCCCTCACCGGTGTAGGTGTAGTACTGCTCGCCGCCGGTGGTCGGGGTGGGCCGGTCGAACTCGGCGTTGCGGGTCTTGTCGGACTGCCCGACGATCGCGTAGTCGTCCTCCTTCATCCGCTCGCCGTAGTAGATCCGCGGCTGGGTGGCCGGGATCTGCTCGGCCTGCGAGGAGCACGCCTCCTGCGCCTTCTCGCCGAGGAAGCCGGAGACGAAGTACGGCTGGCCGCCGCAGACCACCTGGTTGGCCGGGGCCGCGACGAGGCCGTACCCGTGGGTGAAGACGGTGTGCCGGTTGATCCAGTTGTTCTGGGTCAGCTCGCCGTAGTTGATCTCACGGACGCCGACCACGTAGTCGGAGGTCTTGTTCGCCACCGAGTACCGGTCGATGTCGAGCTTCGGCCCGAAGTCGTAGAAGCCGCGGACCTGCTGGAGCTGCGTGTACGTCTCGGAGACCAGTTGCGGGTCGAGCAGCCGGACGTTCGGCACCACCGAGGTGTCGGTGGCCAGGTTCGCCGGCGGGGTGAGATTGTTCGCCGCGTACCCGGTGGTCTTCGTGTCGCCCAACCCGAACGCGGCCCGGGTGGCCCCGATGCTGCGTTCGATGAACGGCGCCTCCTTGTCCCGGGCGCTCGGCTTGACCTCGAAGGTCTGCACCGCCCACGGGTAGATGCCGCCGATCGCGACGGCGGAGACGCCGAGCAGGCCCAGCGAGATGCCCGGCCAGACCAGGTTCCGCATCACCGCGTTGGAGAAGACGATGATGGCGATCGCCACCACCACCGAGATGTACGCCAGGATCTCCTTGGCCGGCAGCAGCGCGTTGACGTCGGCGTAACCGGCGCCGTAGAGCTTGGCGCCCTCGTTGTACTCCAGCAGCATCGCCCGCCGGTCCAGCACGTACGCGACGGCCTTGAGCAGCACGAAGACGGCGACCAGCGTGGAGAGGTGGGCCCGCGCGGCGTTGGTCATCCGGTCGCCGACGCCCTGCAGCCGCACCCCGCCGAAGATGTAGTGCACGGCCAGCGCGCCGAGCAGCGCCAGCACCACCGCGGTGAAGCCGACGCCGAGCAGGTACCGCCAGAAGGGCAGCTGGAAGACGTAGAAGCCGACGTCGACGCCGAACTCCGGGTCCTTGACGCCGAAGTCGCCGCCGTTGCGGAAGAGCAGCCACTGGTTCCACCGGCTCTGCCCGGAGAGGCCCGCGAAGAGCCCGAGCACGACCGCGGTCAGGCTGATCCAGGTGCCGATCCGGGGCGTGAGCAGCATCCGGTAGCGCTCCAGGGTGGCCTGCTCCAGCGAATGCGGCCGCAGCGCCGGTCGCAGCCGGTACGCCAGCCAGAGGTTGCCGCCCACGAAGAGCCCCAACCCCACCCCGATGGTGAGGAAGAGCAGCAGCCGGGTGACCAGTACCCCGGTGAAGACCTGGGTGTAGCGGACCTCTTCGAACCAGAGCCAGTCCGTCCAGGCCTGGACACCCCAGCCGAGCAGGGTGAAGAGCACGAACACCCCGACCAGGACTCCGATGGTGACGCGTCCGCGCCGGCTCATCCTCGGCAGGGGGCTGCTACGCATGACCACTGTTGGCTCCGCACGCTCGATGTGATCGGCTCCGGACAGGCACCCAGAGTACGGGGTGTTCCTGAACGTGTCGGTCCAAGGTCACGGCGGGCTGCCGCGGTGCCCGGGCTCAGCAGCGGATCGGCTGCCCACCCGACCGCAACGTCTCCAGCGCCGTCAATGCCTCGTCCAGCGAGCCGACCCTGATCAGGGGCAGGTCGGGCTGCGGATTGCGGACCGCCTCGGCACAGTTGTCCGCCGGCACCAGGAAGACCTTCGCGCCGGCCTTCTTCGCCCCGACGAGCTTCTGCGCGATCCCGCCGATCGGACCGACCCGGCCCTCGTCGTCGATGGTGCCGGTGCCGGCGATGATCTTCCCGCCGGTCAGGTCGGCCGGTTCGAGCTTGTCCACGATGCCGAGGGCGAACATCAGCCCGGCGCTCGGCCCGCCGATGTTGGCCAGGTCGATCTTCAGCGTGAACGGGTGCGGCTGCCGCTGCTCCGGCACCAGCCCGACGCGCGGCCGGCCGTCCTTCTCCCGGCTGGTCACCGTGGCCGTGCCGGCCACGCCGTCGCGGGTGTAGCCGATCCGCAGCGCGGTGCCGGCCGGCTTCGCCCGGACCAGGTCCACCAGCTTGGTCGCGGTGGTCACCTTGACCCCGTCGACCGTGGTGATCACGTCGCCGGCCTTGAGCACGCCCGCCGCCGGGCCGTCGGAGGCGACCTCCTTGGCCACCACCTGCACCGGGTAGCCGAGTTCCACCAGCGCGGCGGTCTCGGCGCTGGTCTGCGAGTTCTGGAAGTCCTCGGCGTTGCGCTTCTCCACCTCCTCCTGGCTCTCGTTCGGCGGGTAGACCAGCTCGCGCGGCACCACCGCCTCGTCGGCGGAGAGCCAGCCGGCGATCGCCGCGCGCAGCTTGACCGTGGGCTGCACCCCCACCGTGGTCATCCGCAGCTGGCCGGCGGAGTTGGACGTCGACCGGCCGGTGACCTGGATGACCTCCTTGCCGTCCGAGGTGCCGAGGGTGTTCACGGTCGGCCCCGGGCCGAGCACCACGTACGGGATGGGCGCGCCGAGCACGCCGATGCTGAGCAGAGTGGTGAGCAGAGCACCGAGGAGGACGGTCACGCCGCGACGTCTCATGCGGCAGAGCGTACCGATTCAGGCGGTGCCGCCCGGGCGGTCGAGGCCGACTTCGCCCTCAGCGCAACGACAGCGAGGGCGACCTGGGGCGCGGCGCGCGTACCGTAGACGTCGTGCCTGATATTCCGTTCGGTTTCGCGCTCCCGGGTGGGCAACCACCAGACCCCAACGATCCCGCGCAGATGCAGCAGTTCATGTCGCAGTTGCAGCACTTGCTCTCCGCGTCGGGCAGCGGGCCGGTCAACTGGGACCTGGCCCGGCAGGTGGCCGCCAGCCAGCTCGCCGCCGCAGGCGACCCGGCGGTGTCGCCGTACGAGCGGCACGCGGTGGAGGAGGCGCTGCGCCTCGCCGACCTCTGGCTGGAGCCGGCCTCCGCGCTGCCGTCCGGCATTCGCACCTCCGTGGCGTGGAACCGCAACGAGTGGATCTACAAGACCCTCGACGTCTGGCGCAAGCTCTGCGACCCGGTGGCCAGCCGGATGGTCGGCGCGATGGGCGACCTGGTGCCGCCGGAGGCGCGGGCCCAGCTCGGCCCGATGCAGTCGATGGTGGCGACCCTGGGCGGGGCGCTCTTCGGCGGGCAGCTCGGCCAGGCGCTCGGCTCGCTCGCCGCCGAGGTGCTCTCGGCCGGCGACATCGGCCTGCCGCTGGGCCCGGCCGGCACCGCCGCGCTCGTCCCGGCCAACATCCGGGCGTACGGCGAGGGCTTGGAGCTGCCCGAGGACGAGGTACGCCTCTACGTCGCCCTGCGCGAGGCCGCCCACCAGCGGCTCTTCGAGCACGTCCCGTGGCTGCGCGGGCACGTGCTGACCGCGGTGGAGAACTACGCCTCCGGCATCCGGGTCAACCGGGAGGCGATCGAGGAGGCGATGGGCCGGGTCGACCCGACCGACCCGGAGTCGATGCAGGCCATCGCCCTGGAGGGCATCTTCACGCCGGAGGACACCCCGGCGCAGAAGGCGTCCCTGGCCCGACTGGAGACGGTCCTCGCACTGGTCGAGGGCTGGGTCTGCCACGTGGTCGACAACGCCGCCGGCGAGCGCCTGCCCAACGTGGTCCGCCTCGGCGAGGCGTTCCGCCGCCGCCGGGCCGCCGGCGGGCCGGCCGAGCAGACCTTCGCCGCGCTGGTCGGGCTGGAGCTGCGACCGCGCCGGCTGCGCGAGGCGTCGGCGCTCTGGGCCGCGCTCACCACGCACCGGGGCATCTCCGGCCGGGACGCGGTCTGGGGCCACCCCGACCTGCTCCCCTCCGACGACGACTTCGCCGACCCGGTGGCCTTCGCGACCGCTCAGCTCGACCTCGACGACGAGCTGGCGAACTTCGACTTCACCGCGCCGGGCGGCCCGGAGGAGCAGGCGCCGGGCGGCACCCCGCCCCGCTCCGATGACTCCGGGGACGACACCGACAAGTCCTGATCCGCACCGCACCGGCCGGGCCGCACCCCACGCGCGCCCGGCCGGCGGCATCTGCACGGCAGCCCGGTGGGTCGCCCACCGGCTTCAGGGCGGTCAGCTTCGGCGGGCGGGGCCGGAGAGGAGGGCCCGGGTGGCCTCCCAGCCCTCGACCGCCGGGTTCAGCGCGGCCAGGTCGGCCGGGCCGCGCAGCCGCCGCCAGGCGGGAGTGACGGCCACGTCGCCCGGGGCCGGCGCCGCGCGGCGCACGTCCGCCGGCACCGCCGCGTCGAGGTCCACCGTCGGCAACCATCCGGGTACGGGCAGCCGGGTCGCCACCCCGAGCAGGCCGGGCCCCTCCCCCTCGACCGGGGCGACCGCCACGGGCCGGGTGGTGAGCGGCCGGAGCAGCTTGCCCAGGGTCAGGCCGGGCAGGTCCGGGGCGTCGGCGGCAACCACGGCCGCCTGGTCGTACCCGCTCAGCGCGGCCAGTACGGCGTTCACCGTGGGCTCGGCCACCTCGTGCACGGCGGTACCCGGCCAGATGACGGCGTCGGCGAGCCAGCGGTCCGCCGGGGTGACCGCCACCGCGGTCTCCACCTCGCTGAGCGTGGCGAGCATGTCGACGCTGTCCTCAGCCAGCGCGGTACGCCAGTCCACGGCATCAATTCCCGGCGGCGACCAGGTCACCGGGCCGAGCAACGCCACCACCACACGTCGGGTCACCCTCCGACCCTAACGTCCGGTGTGATCGACTCCGGGTCGCCGCAATGGCGGTATCGGAGGCGCACGGATGCCGCCACGTCGCCGACATGGAGTTGATCATCACGCGGCGGCGGGAGGGGGCCGGTCAGAGCGGTGCGGATCAGCCGGCGACGGGTACGGCGGAGGCGGCGGCGACGCCTTCCAGGTAGCCGCGGGCCCGCTCGGTCTTCGGGTACCGGGCGACGAGCTCCCAGAAACGGGCGTTGTGGCTGGGCACGATGAGGTGCGCCAACTCGTGCAGCAGCACGTAGTCGAGCACCCAGTCCGGCATGTCCTGGAGGCGGTGCGAGATCCGGATGGTCCGGTCGGCCGGGGTGCAGGAACCCCACCGGCCGTTCTGGTTGGTGACCCAGCGGACGCTGGCGGGCAGGGCGTCGCTGCCCTGGTCGGGAAGGTAGAGGTTGATCAGGCGCAGCGCCCGGTCGAGCAGTTCGGTGTCGGAGCGGGCGAGCCGGCCCTCACGGGCGGCGAGCCGGGCGAGCATCCGGTCGACCCACTCGCTCTCCTCGGCCCGGGAGAACTGGTCGGGGATCAGCACCACGACCCGCTCCCCGTCGCGGTAGGCGGACACCGTGCGTCGCCGGCGCTGACTGCGCCGTACCTCGACGACCGGCTTCCGCGCCCCAGCCATCAGTGGGCCGCGCAGCCGTGCATTCCTGCCACGGGGGAAAGCTAATGCGTACTGACCAGGGGTCCGCAAGAGTCAACACCGCGACACGCGCCCGGAAAATGGTGGTTGGTCGCGAGGAGTCCCGAAAAAAACTGTGGATGACCATGTCGGGCCGCCCCGATCACCCTTCGTGGCGGCCGGGGAGGCACTCGGCGCTCGCGTCCCACCCACCGTAGGTGATCACCCTCCGCAGCGCCGCTCGGGCCCCGTGCGGGCGTTTTTGCGGGTCTCCAACCGGCGTGTCCCCGGCAAACTCACTAATCCGGCCCATTCCGGCATGCACACTCTCGACGTCGACTTCCTCACAGTGTCGATGCACAGCTGACATGGATTCGCCCAGATCTGGGTAGGGTCCGCCAACCAGCGGTCACGAAGGTGTCCGCGGAGAAAGACCCAGCGCCTGGGCCCCGCGTGGCCCGCCGCCGGGAGACCCGCCGGGCCGGCTCGCCCGGCGGACGAGACGAGGAGGCTACCGTGGCCGACCAGGCCCAGACCTACAACGGTTACTGCGTCAAGTGCAAGGAGAAGCGGGACTTCGAGGGGCGCGTCGAGGTTTCGAAGACCGGGATGAACATGGCCAAGGGCAAGTGTCCGGTGTGCGGCACAACAGTGAACCGCATCCTGGGCAAGGCCAAGGTCTGACCCGTACGCGTTCTGCGGGGGAGGGGTGGCCGGCGGCCGCCCCTCCCCCGCGTCGTTCCCGGGGGCACGACGGTGTCGGGAGGGCGACAGAGTTACCCGCCGGTTGTGGATATCCCGCCGCTTCCTGTGGACAGCGCTGGACAGAGCGCCGCGCACCTGTGGACAACGATCGACGGACAGCGCGGACTCGGTCACGATCCGTCGTCATGACCCCGTCAACCCGCCCGGCCCACCCGACCCTCTCCCGCCCGCCCCTGCCCCGCCCGACGCTGCTGCCCGGCCTGACCCGGCTCTGGCGCGACCGGCACACCCTGCAACTCGGGCTCGACCCGGGGCGCGCCGTCCTGCTCGAGGTCGCCGACCCGCGCGCCGCGCGCCTGCTCGACCTGCTCGACGGCAGCCGCAGCGAGCGCGGGATCCTGGCCGATGCCGCGGCCGCCCGGATCGGCCCGGACGAGGCCCGCGAACTGCTGGACGCGCTGCGCGCCGCCGGTCTGGTCGTACCCGCGCACACGCTGCTCCCCCGGGACCTGGCCGGCCCGGCGCGCAGCCGCCTCGCCGCGGAGGCCGGGGCGCTCGCGCTGGCCGCGCCCACCCTGCCCGGCACCCCGGCGCAGGTGCTGCGCCGGCGGCGGGCCGCCCGGGTGGTGGTCGCCGGCGCCGGCCGGCTCGGCGGCCCGGTCGCCGTCGCGTTGGCGCAGGCCGGAGTGGGTCACGTGGCACCCGAGCTCGCCGGCACGGTCGGCCCCGCCGACCTGGTCGGCACCGGGCTGGCCGGGTCCGACGTGGGACGCCCGCTGGCCGCCGCGCTCCGCTCGGCGATCGGCCGGACCGCCCCCGGCACACAGACCCGCCCGTTGCGCCGCGGTCGGGTGGAACTGGTGGTCCACCTCGGCGCCGACCGGCCGGCCGCCCTGCTCGCCGCCGGGTACGCCCAGCGTCGCCAGCCGCACCTGCTGCTCGGCCTGCGCGAGGGCGTACCCGTGGTCGGGCCGCTGGTGCGACCGCCGGTCGGTCCCTGCCTGCACTGCCTGGACCTGCACCGGGCCGACCGGGACCCGGGCTGGCCCGGGCTCGCCGCCCAGCTCGCGGCGGACGCTCGGCACGTCACCGGTGCCCAGCCGGACGTCGAGCTGCGCGGCGAGGGCGTCCAGCACCCGGCCGTCGGTCATCGCGGCGGTGTTCAGCACCGCCTCGAAGGTGCGCAGCCGGCCCTCCCAGTCCAGGAAGCTGCCGGCCTTCTCGACCACCGGGGCGACCGGGAAGACCACGTCCGCCCGGCGGGCCACCGCCGAGTTGCGCAGCTCCAGGCTGACCAGGAACGGCACCGCGTCCAGGGCCTGCTCGGCCAGGCGCGGGTCGGCCAGGTCGGCCGGGTCCACGCCGGCCACCACCAGGGCGCCGAGCTGGCCGTTGGCGGCCGCCGCGAGGATCTGGTCGGTGTCCCGCCCGGCCTGGCTGGGGATCACCCCGGCCGGGATGTCCCAGGTCTCGCCGAGCTCGGCGCGGGCGGCCGGCTCGGTGACCGGACGCCCACCGGGCAGCAGGTTGGGCAGGCAGCCCGCGTCGACCGCGCCGCGGTCACCCGCGCGCCGCGGCACCCAGGCCAGCTTCGCCCCGGTACGCCGGGCCACGTCCGCCGCGGCGGAGAGCGCGCCCGGCACGGTGGCCAGCCGCTCGCCGACGAAGAGGATGGCGCCCTCGGCGCTGAGCGCCTCGGCCACCGTGTCGTGCTCGGCAAGCACGCTCGCCTCCTCGCCCGGCACCACCCGGGCCAGCTTGGCGCCGAGCTTCTCCAGGCCACGGGTGGCGAACGGGGCGATCGCGTAGACCGTCAGCCTCTTCTTCAGGTACGCCTTGCGCAGCCGCAGGAAGAGGATCGGGCACTCCTCCTCCGGCTCCAGGCCGACCAGCACCACCGCGGGCGCCTTCTCCACGTCGGCGTAGGTCACCTCGGTGGCCCCGGCGACGGTGCTGGCCAGGAAGTCGGCCTCCTCACGGGAGACCGGCCGGGCCCGGAAGTCGATGTCGTTCGTCTGCAGCGCGACCCGGGCGAACTTCGCGTACGCGTAGGCGTCCTCGACGGTCAGCCGGCCGCCGGTCAGCACCGCGGTGCCCCGGCCGGAGTCCCGGGCGTCGCGCAGCCCCTCGGCGGCCCGGGTCAGCGCCTCGCTCCAGGAGGCCTCGCGCAGCTCACCGGTGCGCTCGTCGCGGACCAGCGGGGTGCTGAGCCGGTCGAAGGCGCGGGTGTACTGGAAGCCCCACCGGCCCTTGTCGCAGTTCCACTCCTCGTTCACCGCCGGGTCGTCGCCGGCCAGCCGGCGCAGCACCTTGCCCCGCCGCCAGTCGGTGCGCTGGGCGCAGCCGGCCGAGCAGTGCTCGCAGACGCTCGGGCTGGAGACCAGGTCGAACGGGCGGGCCCGGAATCGGTACTGCGCGCCGGTCAGCGCGCCCACCGGGCAGATCTGCACGGTGTTGCCGGAGAAGTAGGAGTTGAACGGCACGTCGCCGCTGTCGTCCCCGGACTCCACGCCGTACGCGTCGTCCCGGTAGATGTTGATCTCCTCCGCGGACGACCGGCCCATCAGGTCGATGAACTTGTCGCCGGCGATCTCCTCGGAGAACCGGGTGCAGCGCTGGCAGAGCACGCAGCGCTCGCGGTCGAGCAGCACCTGGGTGCTGATCGGCATCGGCTTCTCGTACTCCCGCTTGTGCTCGTGGAACCGGGAGTCGGTGCGGCCGGTGGACATGGCCTGGTTCTGCAGCGGGCACTCGCCGCCCTTGTCACACATCGGGCAGTCGAGGGGGTGGTTGAGCAGCAGCAGCTCCATGACCCCCTCCTGCGCCTTCTTGGCGACCGGCGAGGTGAGCTGGGTGCGTACCACCATGCCGTCGGCGACGGTCTGGGTGCAGGAGGCGACCGGCTTGCGCTGCCCCTCCACCTCGACCAGGCACTGCCGGCAGGCGCCGGCCGGGGCCAGCAGCGGGTGGTCGCAGAAGCGCGGGATCTCGGTGCCCAACTGCTCGGCGACCCGGATCAGC
This sequence comes from Micromonospora sp. U56, assembly GCF_018070095.1. Taxonomy (NCBI): domain Bacteria; kingdom Bacillati; phylum Actinomycetota; class Actinomycetes; order Micromonosporales; family Micromonosporaceae; genus Micromonospora; species Micromonospora sp. U56. The sequence continues at coordinate 38,612 of NZ_JAGPYL010000004.1, read as the reverse complement.
AGCGCTCCCTTGGGGGCGGTGACCTCGACGCCGTCGATGGTGAGCGTGACGGTGTCGGGGGCCTTTACGACGTCAGTCATCAGTGCGCTCCCACCAACTGCTTGTCCGACAGCTTCGGCGCGGTACGTCCCTCGATGTAGTCGAGGTAGTCCTGCTTGAAGTACTTCAGCGACGAGGTCACCGAGCTGGTCGCACCGTCACCGAGGCCGCAGAACGAACGGCCCAGGATGTTGTCGCAGGTGTCGAGCAGGGTGTCCAGGTCCTCGTGGGTGCCCTGACCGGCGAGGATCCGCCGGTAGACCCGGACCATCCAGTAGTTGCCCTCGCGGCACGGGGTGCACTTGCCGCACGACTCGTGGTGGTAGAACTCCAGCCACCGGTAGGTCGCGTAGACCGGGCAGTCCTGGTCGGAGAAGATCTGGGTGGCCGTGGTGCCCAGGATCGAGCCGGCCGCCGCCACCCCCTCGAAGTCCAGCGGCACGTCCAGGTGCTCGGCGGTCAGCAGCGGCGTCGACGAGCCGCCCGGCGTCCAGAACCGCAGGTTGTGCCCGGGCTGCATGCCGCCGGCCAGTTCGATCAGCTCGCGCAGGGTGATCCCCATCGAGCACTCGAACTGGCCCGGGTTGGCGATCCGACCGGAGAGCGAGTAGATCATCGGGCCGGAGGACTTCTCCGTGCCCATGGTCTTCCACCAGTCCGCGCCGCCCAGCACGATGTACGGCACGCTGGCGATGGTGCCGACGTTGTTGACCACGGTCGGGCTGGCGTACAGGCCGTGGGTCGCCGGGAACGGCGGGCGCAGCCGGGGCTGGCCCCGGAAGCCCTCCAGCGAGTCCAGCAGCGCGGTCTCCTCACCGCAGATGTACGCCCCCGCGCCGGAGTGCACCACCAGGTCGAGGTCGAAGCCGCTGCCCTGGATGTTGCGCCCGAGGTAGCCCTTGGCGTACGCCTCCTGCACGGCGTTGCGCAGCCGGCGCGCGGCGTGCACCGCCTCGCCCCGGATGTAGATGTAGGCCCGGTTGGCCCGGATCGCGTACGACGCGATGATCACGCCTTCGACCAGCGAGTGCGGGTCGTGCGTCATCAGCGGCAGGTCCTTGCAGGTGCCCGGCTCGCCCTCGTCGGCGTTGACCACGAGGTAGTGCGGCTTGCCGTCGCCCTGCGGGATGAACCCCCACTTGAGACCGGCGGGGAAGCCGGCGCCGCCACGACCGCGCAGGCCCGAGTCCTTGATCAGCTGGATCAGGTCGTCCGGGTGCGCCTTGAGCGCCTTGCGCAGCGCCGCGTAGCCGTCGAGCTTCTCGTAGGTGCCGATCCGCCAGGCGTCCGGCGACAGCCAGCGCTTGGTGAGCACCGGCGTGAGCTTGGCCAGCGTCTCCGGCCGAGGCGTGGTCACTTCTGGCCCCCCGTTTCGCTCGCGACGGCGGGGCCGGCGTTGGCTCCCGCCTCCGCATCCTTGAGGTTGCGCTGCTGCGCACCGGCCTCGTCGCCGGCGGGCTTGCCGTCGCCGGCCGGCGGGTTGGCCGCCACGCCGGCGGCCTGCGCCTCCTGCGCGTCGCGCGGCGCCGGGGCGGTGTTGTCCGTCGGGACCTTGGTGCCCGGGGCGTCCGGCACGGCGGTCTGCGCGTCGGGCTGCCGGGTCTCGGCGGTACGCACCTGCGGCGACTTGTCGTCCGGCGCCTTCACGTCCGGGGCGGTGCTGCCGCCGGCCGCGGCGGCGGGAGCCGGCTCGCCGGCGCCGGCGTTGCCGGGCGTACCCGGCTTGGCGCCGTTGCCGCTCGCGGGCGGGGCCTTGGCCGGCTCAGCCTTGGCGGCTTCGGCGGCCTTCGCCTGCGCGGCGGCCTTGTCGGCCTCGGCCTTGCTCCGGATCGGGGTGTTCGGGTCGAAGCCGGGCACCGAGATGCCGTGCTGCTCGGCCAGGCGCAGACCGCGCAGGGTCGGCTCGCCCGCCCCGCCGTCGGCGACCGCGCCCTCGCGCTCGTCGGCGAAACCGGCGAGCTGCACCGCCATCTCCTTGAGCGTGCAGAGCCGGGCGCCCCGGGTCGGCATCGGCCGGCCACCGGCGCGCAGCTCCTCGACCACCCCGAGCGCGCCCTGCAGGTCGACGCCGTCGAAGAAGTCGTAGTTGACGGTCATCACCGGGCCGTAGTCGCAGGCCGCGAGACACTCGGCGTGCTCCAGGGTGATCTTGCCGTCGGCGGTGGTCTCGTCGTGCCCGACGCCCAGGTGCTCGGCGAGGGTGTCGTAGACCTCCTGGCCGCCGAGCACGTTGCACATGGTGTTGGTGCAGACGCTGACCAGGAAGTCGCCGGTCGGCTTGCGCTTGTACATGGTGTAGAAGGTCGCCACGGCGCCGACCTGGGCCTTGTTCAGCCCGAGCACCTCGGCGCAGAACTCGACGCCGGCCGGGGAGACATAGCCCTCCTCGGACTGCACCAGGTGCAGCAGCGGCAGCAGCGCCGACCGGGACCGGTCGGCCGGGTACCGGGCGATGATCTCCCGCGCCCGCTCCCGGGTCTGCTCAGTGAAAGTCGTCATCGGTCACATCCACCCATCACGGGGTCCAGCGAGGCGCCACCGGCGATCACGTCGGCGATCAGGCCGCCCTCGGCCATCGCCGGGAGAGCCTGCAGGTTGACGAAGCTCGGCTCCCGGTAGTGCACCCGGTAGGGCCGGGTGCCACCGTCGGAGACCGCGTGCACGCCCAGCTCGCCGCGGGGCGACTCGATGCCGACGTACACCTGGCCCGGAGGAACCCGGAAGCCCTCGGTGACCAGCTTGAAGTGGTGGATCAGCGACTCCATCGACTGACCCATGATCTTGGCGACGTGCTCCAGCGAGTTGCCCATGCCGTCCACGCCGATGGCCAGCTGCGCCGGCCAGGCGATCTTGCGGTCGGCGACCATCACCGGGCCCGGCTTCAACCGGTCCAGCGCCTGCTCGACCAGCTTCAGCGACTCGCGGATCTCGGCGAGCCGGACCTGGTAGCGACCCCAGACGTCGCCGTCGGGGTGGGTCGGGACGTCGAACTCGTACGTCTCGTACCCGCAGTACGGCATGGTCTTGCGCAGGTCCCAGGCCAGGCCGGCGGAGCGGAGCACCGGGCCGGTCACGCCGAGCGCGACGCAGCCGGTCACGTCGAGGACCGCGACGCCCTTGGTCCGCTCGGTCCAGATCGGCTGGCCGGAGAGGAGGTCCTCGTACTCCTTGAGCTTCTTCGGCATCATCTTCAGGAAGTCGCGGATCTTGGCGATCGCCGCGTCCGGCACGTCCTGCGCGACGCCGCCCGGCCGGACGTACGCGTGGTTCATCCGCAGGCCGGTGATGGTCTCGAAGATGTCGAGGATGTACTCCCGCTCGCGGAAGCCGTAGAGCATGATCGAGATCGCACCCAGCTCCATGCCGGTGGTGGCCAGCCAGACCAGGTGCGAGGAGATCCGGTTGAGCTCCATCATCAGGACCCGGATGGTGGTGGCCCGCTCGGTGATCTGCTCCTCGATGCCCAGCAGCTTCTCCACCGCCAGGCTGTACGCCGTCTCGTTGAACAGCGGGGCAAGGTAGTCCATCCGGGTCACGAAGGTCGAGCCCTGAACCCAGTTGCGGTATTCGAGGTTCTTCTCGATGCCGGTGTGCAGGTAGCCGACGACCGAGCGGGCCTCGCGGACCGTCTCGCCCTCCAGCTCCAGGATCAGCCGGAGCACGCCGTGCGTCGACGGGTGCTGCGGACCCATGTTGACGACGATCCGCTCGTCGTTGATCGGGTCGGTGCTGGCGACGACCTGGTCCCAGTCCCCACCGGTGACGGTGAAGACCCTGCCCTCGGTGGTCTCGCGCTCGGTCGCGTAGTTGGACGTGGTCACTGGTAGGACCTCCTACGGTCCGGCGGTGGAATTTCCGCGCCCTTGTACTCGACGGGCACGCCGCCGAGCGGGTAGTCCTTGCGCTGCGGGTACCCCTCCCAGTCGTCCGGCATCAGGATCCGGGTGAGGTTGGGGTGACCGTCGAAGACGATGCCGAACATGTCGTACGCCTCCCGCTCCTGCCAGTCGGCGGTCGGGTAGACGGCGGTGACGCTCGGCAGGTGCGGCTGCTCGGCGGAGACCGCGGCCTCCAGCCGGACCCGACGCCGGTAGGTCATCGAGGTGAGCTGGTAGACGACGTGCAGCCGCCGGTCCTCGGCACCCAGGTAGTCCACACCGGAGACCGAGGAGCACAGCTCGAAGCGCAGCGCCAGGTCGTCCCGCATCACCTGGCAGACCTCGGCGATCCGCTCCGGGCGGACGTGCAGGGTCAGCTCGCCGCGGTCGACGACGACCTTCTCGATCGCGTCGCCGAAGGCCGGGTACGCCTCCTCCAGCGCGTCGCGGACCTCGTCGAAGTACCCGCCGTACGGCCGGGGGGCCTCCTCGATCGGCCGGCGCTGGCGGACCAGGCCGCCGTAGCCGGAGACGTCACCGCTGCCCTGGTTGCCGAACATGCCTCGGCCGGCCGGGCTGGACGGCGGGTGCTCGGCGGGGGCGCCGCTGCTGGCCCCCGCCGGGGTGACCGGTACCGGCACCCCGCCGTCGTTGGTCCTGTCGTTCGGTGCGGTCACTTCGGGCCCCCGTGCGCGTGGAGGTGGTTCTGGGCGTTCATCCAGTTCTCGATCCGCAGCTGCTCCTCGCGCCCCTCGCGGACGGCCTTCGTCCACTCGGCACGCCGGGCCTTGTCGTTGCGGTACGAGGACGGCATCGAGCCGTACGGCACGACCGGGACGTCGCCGCGCTCCTGGCGGGCCTGGAGCATCTTGCGGCCGTTCGCGCCCAGCGGCTCGTACATGATCTTCTCGCGGAGCTTGAGGATCGCGTCGATGAGCATCTCGGGCCGGGGCGGGCAGCCGGGGAGGTACATGTCCACCGGCACCACGTGGTCGACGCCCTGGACGATCGCGTAGTTGTTGAACATGCCGCCGCTGCTGGCGCAGACGCCCATGGAGAGCACCCAGCGGGGCTCCGCCATCTGGTCGTAGATCTGGCGCAGGACCGGAGCCATCTTCTGGCTCACCCGGCCGGCCACGATCATCAGGTCGGCCTGACGCGGCGAGGCCCGGAAGACCTCCATGCCCCAGCGGCCCATGTCGTAGTGCGGGCCACCGGCCGCCATCATCTCGATGGCGCAGCAGGCCAGGCCGAAGGTGGCGCCCCAGACGGACGACTTCCGCGACCAGTTGACCAGCTTCTCCACGGAGGTGAGCAGGACGCCGGCGGGGAGCTTCTCCTCGATGCCCATCTGACGTACCTCCCTCAGTCCCAGTCCAGGCCGCCGCGCCGCCACACGTAGGCGTATGCGACGAAGACCGCGACGATGAACATGACCATCTCCACGAAGCCGAAGATCGGCAGGGCGTCGAACGAGACCGCCCAGGGGTAGAGGAAGATGATCTCGATGTCGAAGACGATGAAGAGCATCGCCGTCAGGTAGAACTTGATCGGGAACCGACCGCCGCCGACCGGCTGCGGGCTCGGCTCAATGCCGCACTCGTACGCCTCGAGCTTGGCCTTGTTGAAGCGCCGGGGACCGGCGAAGCGGGCGGCGGCCACGGAGAACAGCGAGAACCCCGCGGCGAGGGCGAACAGCCCGATGATCGGTGCGTAAGGCGAGAGCGACATCTTTTCTCCTGCTCGTCCTTCCCCTGCCCCTGGTGCTTGACAAAAATCACACTATTCACGTCCCGCGCCGGGTCCTCCAGCGGGGGTCGATCTCTCTCCCCGCCCGGGCCGACACCGGCCCGGACGTGGTCCTTCAGACGGCTGGCGCCGCCTTCGTCATCGCGTTGATGACCCGGTCCATCGCGTCCCCGCCACGGGGGTCGGTCAGGTTGGCCAGCAGCTTGAGCACGAAGCGCATCAGCGTCGGGTGCGGCATGCCGTGCTTGGTGGCCATCCGCATGACCTCCGGACGGCCGATCAGCTTCACGAAGATCCCGCCGAGCCGGTAGTAGCCGCCGAACCGCGCCTTCAGCTCCGTCGGGTACGCCGCCAGCGCGCGCTCCCGCTCCGGGCCGGCGGGCCGGGCCAGCGCCTGCACCATCACCTCGGCGGCCAGTTCACCGGACTCCATCGCGTACGCGATGCCCTCGCCGTTGAACGGGTTGACCATGCCGCCGGAGTCGCCGACCAGCAGCACGCCCCGGGTGTAGTGCGGAACCCGGTTGAAGCCCATCGGCAGCGCCGCGCCGAGGATCGGGCCCTCGGCGTTCGTCTCGTCGGTCATCCCCCAGTCCTCGGGGGTGTTGGCCAGCCAGTCGGTGAGCAGCCGCCGGTAGTTGGTCTTGCCGAAGGCCGAGGAAGAGTTGAGCACGCCCAGGCCGACGTTGACCCGGCCGTCGCCGAGGCCGAAGATCCAGCCGTAGCCGGGCAGCAGGTTGTCGCCGCTGTCCTTGCTGCGCAGCTCCAGCCAGGACTCCAGGTAGTTGTCGTCGTGCTTGGCCGGCGAGCGGTAGTAGCGCCGGACGGCCACGCCGATCGGCCGGTCCTCCCGCTTGGCCAGCCCGAGGGCGAGCGGGAAGCGGCCGGAGACGCCGTCGGCGGCGACCACCAGCGGCGCGTGGAAGGTGGCCAGCTCCTTCTCCGGGCCGACCTCGGCCTGCACGCCGATCACCCGGTCGTCGGCGCCGAGCACCGGACCGACCACGTTCACGCTGGTGCGCAGCTTGGCGCCGGCGGCGACCGCGCGCTGGGCGAGCAGGTCGTCGAAGTCCAGCCGGGTGCGGACCAGCCCGTAGTTGGGGAAGCTCGCCAGGTCGGGCCAGTCCAGTTCGAGGCGTACTCCGCCGCCGATGACCCGGAGGCCCTTGTTGTGCAGCCAACCCGCCTCGGGTGAGGTGTCCACACCCATCCGGACGAGCTGCCGGACGGCGCGCGGGGTGAGCCCGTCGCCGCAGACCTTCTCCCGAGGGAACTCGGTCTTCTCCAGCAGCAGCACACGCACGCCGTGCCGCGCCAGGTGGTACGCGGTCGCCGATCCTCCGGGACCGGCGCCCACGACGATCACGTCGGCGTCGTTCTCCACCGCGGTCATCTGCGCCTCCTCCCGCATGCTCGTGAAATGCTTCACAAGCCGATCGGGTTGGAGTCTATGGCCGGCGTTACACCACCGCCGGATGAGGGGTACCTAACTCGCCGGAAATCAGCCGTTCGGCGTCCATGCCGAGGTCAGGGGCGGGCCGGCGCGGCGGTGTCCAGGCCGGCGTCGACCCGGATCGTCTCGGGCAGGTGCTCGCGCAGCGCCCCGCCGGCGGCGCGGTCCAGCGCGGCGAGCACCTCGGCGACGACCTGACGGACGTCCGCGGGATCCGCGCCGGCCAGCTCCTTGAGCTGGGCGATGAGTTCGGCGGCGTCGTCGTCGGTGGCCCCACCCACCTGCTCTGGTCCCGTCATGGGGGCGAGCCTACGGGGCATAGTGGACCAAAGGCGGATATTCACGAAAGAAGGCGGTCTGACCGGATCGCCGCCGGGCCGGCGTCGTCAGTCGCGGATCGCCCGGTGCAGCGCCACCACGCCGCCGGTCAGGTTGCGCCAGGCCACCCGTCCCCAGCCGGCCGCGCCGACCCGGGCGGCGAGCGCCGCCTGGTCGGGCCAGGCCCGAATCGACTCCGCCAGGTAGACGTACGCGTCGGGATTGCTGGACACCGCGCGCGCCACCGCCGGCAGCGACCGCATCAGGTACGACAGGTAGACAGTGCGGAAGGCGGGGTTGACCGGCGTGCTGAACTCGCAGACCACCAGGCGACCACCCGGCTTCGTCACCCGGGCCAGCTCGCGCAGCGCCGCGTCGGTGTCGTTGACGTTGCGCAGCGCGAAGGAGATGGTCACCGCGTCGAAGCTGGCGTCGGCGAAGGGCAGCTTCAGCGCGTCGCCGGCCAGCAGCGGCACCTGCGGCCGGGTCCGCTTGCCGGCGTGCAGCATCCCCAGCGACAGGTCGGCGCCGATCGCGTACGCCCCGGACTGGGCCAGTTCCTCGGTCGAGACCCCGGTGCCCGCGCCCACGTCCAGCACCCGCTCCCCCGGTCGCAGGTCGAGCGCGGCCCGGGTGGCCCGCCGCCAGGACCGGTCCTGCCCGAAGGAGAGGACGGTGTTGGTCAGGTCGTAGCGGGCCGCCACGCCGTCGAACATCGCGGCGACCTCGTGCGGCTGCTTGTCCAGGCTGGCGCGCTGGCCCTGCGGGGTACGGCTCACCCCTCCACTCTGCCAGCCCGGCTCCGCCCGGCGGCCGCTGGGTCGGCCCGCCGGCGGGCACGCGAAAGGGCGGGGTGGTCGCCCACCCCGCCCTCGCGTCGTGGCGTCGGATCAGTCCTCGGACTTCTCGTCGCCCGGGGTCACCAGCACCACCTTGCGCCGGCGGGAGAGCACCAGCAGTGCCCCGCCCGCGAGCAGCACGGCAGCGCCGATGCCACCGATCAGGCCGACCTGCACGCCGGTCACCGGCAGGCCGCCGTCACCGCCACCGGTGCCGCCGCCCGAGGTCGGGGTCGTGGTCGGCTGGCCGCTCGGCGTGGCGGTGGGCTGGCCGGTCGGGCTCGGGCTCGGCGACGGCCCGGTGCTCAGGTCGACGAAGACGTCGAACTGGGCGGTGTTGTCCAGGTCGTCGGTCTCGGTGAACGCCCGGCGCTGGCCGAGGCTGGCGACCTGCGGCTCCTCCTCGGGCTGTCCCTCGGCGGCGTCGAGACCGGCGGCGAAGACGAAGCCCGGCCGGAGCACCTTCTCGGTGACGTCCGCGCCGACCTTCACCCGTACGTCGGAGGTGTAGAACTGGCCCGGCCGCAGCACCGCGCCGGCGTCCTCGCAGTACGCCTGGGCGAGCCCGCCCAGCTCCTGCTCGACGCAGCCCTCGGGCACCTCGGCGAAGGTGACGCCGGCCGGCAGCGTGATGCCGTACGCGACGCCGGTCGCCTTCCGGCTGCCGTCGTTGTAGATCGCCCAGTCCAGCGGGGCGATGTCGCCGGGCTTGACCGGCCTGAGGCCGGACTCGCCGGCCTCGTCGCCGTCGACCGCCACGTCGGCGTACACGTCCTGCACCCAGCTGGTGAGGTCGTAGCCGGGTCGGGCGACGGTGATGTCGTGCTCGACGGTGTTGTTCTCCAGGTCGGGGTCGGCGGTGGCCGCGCTGATGGTTACCGTCAGCGTGCCGGCGTCACCGCGCCCGCCCGTGGAGAAGAGCGGGATGCCGAAGTCCTCAGTGGTGCCGGCGGTCAGGTCGCCGAGCAGGCAGGTGAAGCGGGTGTCGTCGACCTCGCAGCCGTCCGGGACGACCACGCCGACCTTGCCGGCCTTGAGGCCCTTGGTCTCGACGGTGACCGCGACGTCCTTGGCGTCGACGGAGCCGCGCGTGTTGTCGACCTGGAACTTGAACGGCTTGGCCTTGGCCTCCTTGACGCCCTTGGCCAACTCCTTGCTGATCGGGATCAGCTCGAGGTCCGCCTGGTCGGCGGCGTGCGCCGGGGCGGCGACGGTGGCGAGACCACCGGCGGCGAGCAGGGCGACGGCACCGGCGCGCGCCAGGGCCGAGCGGTGGAACAGTGTCATCGATCCCCCGGGGTTAGGGACAGTGGAATGGGTTGCGGACCGAGCGGACGGTATCGGAGATCGACGGACGTACGCCAGCGTCGCCCCGCGATTCGCGGCCATCGGTGCCCGTCCGGACGAAACAGTGGGGGCGGGATGGTCACCCATCCCGCCCCCACTGCCGTGCGTTATATGTGAACGGCCCTCATGGGCCGATGGAGGACGTGCCCCCGGGCTGCCCGCTTCCCGCCGCCCGGAATCCCGGGAAACAGCAGGTGCGCCGGCCGGGACGTTAGCGGTCGCCGACGGGCGTCGCCATAGCTACGCGCCGATCGTTTCCGAGCTGTGCCCCACCCGCTACCAGGCGATTGTCCGGATAATCGGGTCTTGTACCGGATGTTTGCCGGGAACAGTCCCCCGAACGGTGGCCCTGAGTGTTCTTCCGACCGCCGCTGCCGGACCTCCGGTCGATCACCGGGAGGCCCGGCCGGTGACGCGACGTGGGGTGGGACGATCGCCCGTCCCACCCCACGTCCACCACTGCCGGCCCGTCGGGGCCAACTCCACCGTCAGGCGGTCGGCTTCTCGTCGCCCGGGATCACCAGGACCACCCGGCGACGCCGCGCCATCACGAACATCGCCCCACCCGCGGCCAGCACCGCCACGCCGATGCCACCGATCAGACCGGCCTGCGGACCGGTCACCGGCAGACCACCGCCGCCGCCACCACCGGTGGTCTTGGCCACGACGACCGCGAAGTCGTCGCTGTTGTCGGTCGCGTCGACGTCCTTGGCCTGGACACCGGCGATGTTCTTCGGCAGCGCCGGGGCCGCCTCCTTGGCGATGCTCGGCGTGGTGGCAGCGGCCAGCGGCTCCACGGTGACGGTACCGCCGGTCAGGCTGCCGGGCTTGACGTTCTCACCGACGGTGATGAGGTTGAAGAAGCCGTAGCCGGAGAAGAGCTTGTCGTTCGCGTTCGTGTCGTCCTTGGCCGGGATCAGGCCGAAGTTCTCGTAGTTGCAGACGAGCGAGGTCTTCGAGGCGTTGTACTCGCAGTCCTCCTCGACCTCGGTGAACGTCACGCCCTTGGGGAGCTTGACGCTGATCTTGAGGCCGGCGGCCGCGGCGTCGCCGTGGTTCTCGATCCGGTAGTAGACACCGGACTTGCCGCCCGGGTTCAGCGCACCGCTGAACTTGATGTTGCCGTTCACGACGGTGGCCGCCTGGTCAACGTCCGGCGCGAAGACGGCGAGGTCCGGGCCGGTGCCCTCGACCTTGACGTCCACGGTGACCTCGTTGTTGGACTCGTCCGGGTCCTCACCGTCGTGCAGGATGAACGCCGTGATCGAGCCGGCCGGGCCGGTTCCGGTGCCGCCTTCGCCGCCCCCGTCACCGGGGAGGCCCTCCAGCGTGCGGGACAGCGGGAAGGCCCAGTCGATGTCCGCGCCGGCGGGGATGGTGTCACCCTCGATGCCACAGAGGATGATGCCGTCCTCGCGACGGTTGCAGCCACTCTCGTCGATGTCGACGAGCTTGGTGTCCAGCTTGCTGATGTCGAGCCCGACCAGGATGCCCTTGGCGTCCACGTCGCTCTTGTTGATCAGCGAGACGGTCGCGTTCTTGCCCGGCGCGCCCACCGCGATCGTGGTGCCGCTCGCCTTGATCGCCAGGTCGGCGGAGGTGGCGGCGAACGCCGGGGCCGCGAAGGCGCCCGCGGCGATCACGCCGGCGGCACCCGAGGCCGCGAACGCGGCCGCACGGTTACGGAAGATCATGGAAAGTGCCCCCCCGTGGGGTGAAGGAAAGGTACGAGCGCGCACGCTAGTGGGGCACGCCGACCGTCGCCACCCCCCCACGCCGAACCTTTGTCACCTGCCTGGCTAAGAGTCACTTAAGGATTGTCCGAATTGATGGCTCTTGCTATGCCGGCGAGAGTCGGTTCATCAGCCGAAAGGTGACGCGGATTTCGATCTTTGTCAGCGAACCACTGCCCGTTCGGATGATCAGCGGTGCAACGTCGCTGCTCACGGCCTGTCGACCGGGCGTCCACCCGGGGCGATGACGGGCCAATCCGGACCGGAACGACGGTGGGGCGGGACGGTCACCCGTCCCACACCACGTCCGCTGGCCTCGTCGCGGCCGGTCGACCCACTCCCGCCGGTCAGGCGGTCGGCTTCTCGTCGCCCGGGGTCACCAGGACCACCCGGCGACGACGCGCCAGCACGAACAGCGCGCCACCTGCGGCCAGCACCGCGGCACCGACGCCACCGATCAGGCCGGCCTGCGGGCCGGTCACCGGCAGGCCACCGCCGCCACCTTCGCCGCCGGCCGGCGCGGCCACGATCACGGCGAAGTTGTCGCTGTTGTCGCTCGGGTCCACGTCCTGGGCCAGCCCGGCCGGCGCGGTCGTGGTGAGGAACGAGGCCAGCTCGCTGGGGGTGTTGGCCAGGCTCCGCTCGGTGGCCGGCAGGGCGCCCCGGGAGCTGACCTCGACGGCGCCGCCGGTCAGGCTGACCGGAGCATCGACGTCGGCCGCCACCTTCACCGGGAAGACGCCGTACAGGTCGCCGCCCGGCTTGAGCCGGGTGAGGCCGCTCTCGCAGTCGGCGGTACGCCGGTCGGCGGTGTACTCGCACTCCTTGAGGTCCTGGCTGAAGGTGACGCCCTTGGGCAGGGACATCTTCAGGTCGACCCCGTCGGCGATCATGTCGCCCTGGTTGAGGATGAGCGCGAAGACGGTCGTCTCGTCGCCCGGGTTCAGGGTCGGCTTCTTCACGTCCGGCTCGCCGTTGGCCCGCCAGAAGACCTGGGTACGGACGTCCGGCGCCAGCACCAGCAGGTCGACGCCGTTCTCGGTGGTGAACTCCACCTGGGTGGTCCGGGAGTTGTTCGCGGTGTCGGTGTCGTTCTCCGACTGGATCTGGAAGGTGACGGGCGCCGAGTACTCGCCAGTCACCGCGTCGGTGTCCTTGAACGCGAGCGCCGGCAGCTCGAGGGTCGCACCCGGCGTCGGGATCTCCTCCTTGGTCAGCGCGCACGCCCACGTGCGCCGTCCCTCGACGGTGATTTCCTCGCACTGTTCGAGCAGCGGTATGACGTCCACCTTGGTGGAGTCCAGCTTGGACACATCGACGGCGAGCACGACGTCGGTCGGGGTGTTCTCGCCCTTGTTGGAGAGCTTGGCGAAGGCGATCTTGCCCGGGGTGCCCGCCGCGACGCGGGTGCCCACGACGTCCAGCGACAGGTCGGTGGCCGGGTTGTCGGCGTACGCCGGGGCGCCGAGGACGGTGAACGCGCCGGAGGCGAGCAGCGCGGCGGCGCCCAGCCGCGCCAACGGCCGGTTACGGAGGATCATGGAAGGGTTCCCCCCGTGGGAAAAGACGACAGGTACGCCGCAGGCTAGCGGCGGATCATCCGCCGCGCTGTCCCCCGCGCCGTCCGGTCACCATCCCGACTGCCGCCGCTCCCCGCTTCCCTGACCGGCGTCTTCCGGGCCCCGGTGTTGTCGGCTCCGGTCGCCGCCCGTCAGCGGGCGTCGACCAGCGGCAGCGACTTCCCGGCGCCGCCACCGGGCATGGCGATCGAGGAGAAGTGCGAGACCACCCGCTCGTCGGTCGGGTCGTCGGCCGGGGTGTGGTGCACCGCGAGGCGGCGGTAGAGGGTGTCCCGCTGGGCGGGGATCCGGCCCGCCGAGCGGATCATGGCGATCAGCTCGTGCAGGTTGGAGCGGTGCCGCGCGCCGGCCGAGGAGATGACGTTCTCCTCCAGCATGATCGAGCCCAGGTCGTCCACGCCCATGTGCAGCGAGAGCTGGCCGACGTCCTTGCCGGTGGTCAGCCAGGACGCCTGCAGGTGCGGCACGGTCTCGAAGAAGAGCCGGGCCACCGCGACCAGCCGCAGGTACTCCAGCGCGGTCGCCTGGGTGCGGCCCTTGAGGTGGTTGTTCTCCGGCTGGTACGTCCACGGGATGAACGCCCGGAAGCCCTGGGTGCGGTCCTGCACGTCACGGATCATCCGCAGGTGCTCGATCCGCTCGGCGTTGGTCTCGCCGGTGCCCATCATCATCGTCGCGGTCGACTCGATGCCCTGGCGGTGGGCCAGCTCCATGACCTCCAGCCAGCGCGCGCCGGACTCCTTGAGCGGGGCGATGGCCTTACGCGGCCGGTCGGGCAGCATCTCGGCGCCGGCGCCGGCGATCGAGTCCAGCCCGGCCGCCTTGATCCGGGCGATGGCCTCGTCCAGGCTCACGCCGGAGACCTTGGCCATGTGCAGGATCTCGCTCGGCCCGATCGAGTGGATGGCGAGCTGCGGGTACGCCTGCTTGACCGAGGAGAAGAGCTCCTCGTAGTACTCGACGCCGTAGTCGGGGTGGTGGCCGCCCTGGAGCATCACCTGGGTGGCGCCCAGCTCGACCGCCTCGCCGCACCGGCGCAGGATCTCCTCGGTCGGGTGGGTCCAGCCCTCCTTGTGCTTGGGGGCCCGGTAGAACGCGCAGAACTTGCACGCCGTCACGCAGACGTTGGTGTAGTTGATGTTGCGGTCGATCAGGTACGTGACGATGTTGTCCGGGTAGCGCCGGCGGCGTACCGCGTCCGCCGCCTCGCCCAGCGCGTGGAAGGGCGCCTCGGTGTAGAGCAGCAGGGCCTCCTCGGGCGTGATCCGCCCGCCGTCCGCGCCGCGCTGCAGGATGTCGTCGATCTCCCGGCTCACCGTCACGCCTCCGAGCCTACGTCGGCCCCCGGCGGCACCGCACCGGGCACCGCCACCGGTGACCCGCGCCCCACGAGCGGAGAACCGGCCGGCCCGCCGGGCTCACCGGCGTTCCCACAGCGTGTAACGGAAGGTGAGGACGCGCGTCATCGATTGTTTACCGGGCGGGAACCGGCAGCCGTCAGGCGTCGTAGTCGACCGTGAGCCGGTCGGTGGTCGGGCTGGACTGGCAGGTCAGGACGTACCCGGCGGCCACCTCGTCGGGCTCCAGGGCGTAGTTGCGGGCCATCGTCACCGCCCCGTCGACGACCTTCGCCTTACAGGTGGAGCAGACGCCGCCCTTGCAGGCGTACGGCAGCTCGCCGCGGACCTTGAGCGCCGCGTCCAGCACCCGCTCGTCGCGCCCCATGGTGAAGCTCGACGACCGGCCGTCGAGCAGGATCGTCACCTCCGCTCCGGCGCCGGGTTCGTCACCGGGGCGGCGTACCGGCTCCGGCGGGGCGTCGACGTGGAACAGCTCGCTGTGCACCGCCGACTCCGGCAAGCCGCGCCCGGTCAGCAGCTCCCGGGCCGCCACCACCATGCCGTACGGGCCGCAGAGGAACCACTCCTCGATGGCGTCGCCCGGCACGATGGTCTCCAGCAGCCGGCCCAGCCGCTCGGCGTCGATCCGCCCCGACAGCAGCGGCGACTCGCCCTGCTCCCGGGAGAGCACGTGCACCAGGTGCAGCCGGGTCGGGTAGCGGTCCTTCAGGTCGGCCAGTTCCTCGGCGAACATCACCGTGTTGGCCGTGCGGTTGCCGTACACCAGGGTGAAGGTGCTGGCCGGCTCGACGGCCAGGGCGGTCGCGACCAGCGAGAGCACCGGGGTGATGCCGGAACCGGCGACGACCGCGCCGTAGTGCCGGACCCGCTCCGGCGCGAACGCCGTGGTGAAGTGCCCCAGCGGGGGCAGCACCTCGACGGTGTCGCCGCCGCGCAGCGCCCCGCAGGCGAACGCGGAGAACGCGCCGCCGGGGATCTCCCGCACGCCGATCCGCAGCCGGCCGTGCCGGGCCAGCTCGTCCGGGGTCGAGCAGATCGAGTACGACCGCCGCACCTCCGCGCCGTCCTCGCCGGCAGAGCCGGTGGGCCCGGCTCCGCCGGGACGACGCACGGTGAGGTGCTGGCCGGCGGAGAACCCGAAGGCCTCCCGCAGCTCCTCGGGCACGGCGAGAGTGATCGCCACGGCGTCGTCGGTGAGCCGGTCGACGGCGGCGACGGCCAGCGGGTGGAAGGCCGGCCGGCGGCGGACGGGTCGGGTGATGGTGACAGTCACAGCGCCTTCAGGTGGTCGAAGGGTTCGGAGCAGGCGCGGCAGCGCCAGAGGGCCTTGCACGCGGTGGAGCCGAAGCGGCTGACCTGCTCGGTCTCCGGGGAACCGCAGCGCGGGCAGCGGACGGCCAGGGTCAGCGGGACCACGGTCGCGGTCCGGGCCGGGGCGGGCGGGGCGATGCCGGCGGCGGCCAGCTTGGCCCGCCCGCTGTCGGAGATCCAGTCGGTGCTCCAGGCCGGGCTGTAGACCGTGCGCACCTCGGCGTCCGGGTGACCGGTGGCGGCCAGCGCCCGGCGGATGTCCGCGCGGATCACGTCCATCGCCGGGCAGCCGGTGTAGGTGGGGGTGATGGTCACGACGACCCGGCCGGTGGCCGGGTCCTCGTCGACCGCCCGCAGGATGCCGAGCTCGTCGATGGTGATGACCCGGATCTCCGGGTCCACCACCGCCGCCACGGCCGCCCGCGCACTCACCATTTCGCCCCCGGGTGCGCGCGGTGCAGCACCTGCATCTCGGCGAGCAGGTACGACAGGTGCTCGGTGTGCACACCGGCGCGCCCGCCGGCCGGCGCCCAGCCGGTCTCCGGGCGGGCCAGCGTCGCCTCGTCGAGCACGGCGGACACGCACGTGTCGAAGTCGGCCCGCAGGGTGGCCGGGTCGACCGGCACCGCCGGGTCCGCCGTGAACAGCTCGTGGTGGTACGGCCAGAGAAGGTCCAGCGCGGCCTGGGCCCGGCGGTGCGACTCCTCGGTGCCGTCGCCGAGCCGCTTCACCCACAGCGAGCTGTGGTCCAGGTGGTAGGCGGACTCCTTGCGCGCCTTGGCGCCGATCGCGGCCAGCCGCTCGTCGGCGCAGCCGGCCAGCGCGGTGTAGAGCGGCAACTGGTACGCCGAGAGCAGCAGCAGCTTCACCATGGTCACCGCGAAGTCGCCGTTGGGCAGCTCCACCAGCAGGCAGTTGCGGAACTCGCGGTCGTCGCGCAGGTACGCCAGCGCGTCCTCGTCCCGGCCGGCGCCCTCCAGCTCGCCCGCGTACGACAGCAGCAGGCGGGCCGCGCCGAGCTGGTCGAGGGCGATGTTGGCCAGCGCGATGTCCTCCTCCATCTCCGGCGCGCGGGTGGCCCACTCGCCGAGCCGCTGCGCGGCGACCAGCGCGTCGTCGGCGAGCGCGAGGGTGAAGTCGAAGGGGCCGTTCACAGGTGCGCCACCCCGTCCGGCACCTCGTAGAAGGTGGGGTGGCGGTAGACCTTGTCGGCGGCCGGGTCGAAGAAGGCGTCCTTCTCGTCCGGGCTGGACGCGGTGATGGCGCTCGCCGGCACCACCCAGATCGACACCCCCTCCTGACGGCGGGTGTAGAGGTCGCGGGCGTTGTGCAGGGCCAGCTCGGCGTCGGGGGCGTGCAGGCTGCCGACGTGGGTGTGCGACAGCCCGCGCCGGGCCCGGACGAACACCTCCCACAGCGGCGAGGATTCCTTGCTCATGCGGCCACCTTCTGCCTCTGCTGCGCCCGCTTGGCGGCGTACGCCGCAGCGGCCTCACGTACCCAGGCGCCCTCGGTGTGGGCGCGGCGGCGGTGTTCCATCCGCTGCCGGTTGCACGGGCCCTCGCCCTTGATCACCCGCATCAGCTCGTCGTAGTCCGGCTGGGTGTAGTCGTAGGCCTGGCGCTCGTCGTTCCAGCGCAGGTCGGGGTCGGGCAGGGTGAGGCCGAGGATCTCGGCCTGCTGCACGCACATGTCGACGAAGCGCTGGCGCAGCTCGTCGTTGGAGAAGCGCTTGATCTTCCAGGCCATCGACTGCGCGGAGTGGGTCGAGTCGCCGTCCGGCGGGCCGAACATCGCCAGCGACGGGTACCACCAGCGGTCGACGGCGTCCTGGGCCATCGCCTTCTGCCCGGGGGTGCCGTGCGCCAGCGTGTGCAGGATCTCGTAGCCCTGCCGCTGGTGGAACGACTCCTCCTTGCAGACCCGGATCATCGCCCGCGCGTACGGCCCGTACGAGCAGCGGCACAGCGGCACCTGGTTGACGATCGCGGCGCCGTCCACCAGCCAGCCGATGGCGCCGACGTCGGCCCAGGTCAGCGTCGGGTAGTTGAAGATCGAGCTGTACTTCTGCCGCCCGTTGAGCAGCATCTCGACCAGTTCGTCCCGGCTGATGCCGAGGGTCTCGGCCGCCGCGTAGAGGTAGAGCCCGTGGCCGGCCTCGTCCTGCACCTTGGCCAGCAGGATCGCCTTGCGCTTGAGCGAGGGGGCCCGGCTGATCCAGTTCCCCTCGGGCTGCATGCCGATGATCTCGGAGTGGGCGTGCTGGGCGATCTGCCGGATCAGCGTCCGGCGGTACGCCTCGGGCATCCAGTCGCGCGGCTCGATCTTCTGGTCCGCGTCGATGACCTCGGCGAAGTACGCCGCCAGGTCGGCACCGGGCTCCGGGGTACCGCGCCGACCGCGCGCCGCCGCCTCGCGCAGCGCCGCCTCGGCCGCCTCGACCTGACCGAGCAGGTCACCACCGGGAGCGTCCCCCTCGGCGGCGAAGTCATTGCCATACATGGCCCAAGTGTTACAGCTCATCCCCGATGACACCAGAGGGTGTAACAGGATTGCGAGAAGCCTTTGCGTCACCGGACAGCCGCGCTGGGTGGACACCCGCACCGGCCCCGTGCTGTGATACGCGTCACTTGGCGAAGATGAATCCCCCCAAGGCCGGCAAACCTGCTGTTTATCCCGGGTTCACGGCAAGTTGCCGTGCGTCGAGTTCTGGCGGGTCGCCCGTCCGGACGTAGACTTCCCCCGGTCACCACCGATCGGCTGCTGACGATCGCACCACGACGACGGCCATCCCCCGGCCTCAGCGGTCGAGCCGACCCATGCGGAAACAGCCGGTCCCCCCGGCCCTGACATCTGGAGCTCACCCACTCATGCGATCTCGCGTGACCATGGTGCTCGCCGTCCTGGCGGTCCTGCTCGGCGCCGGCCTGCTGGTGCCCACCGCGTACGCGAAGCTGGCCGGCGACGGCAGCGGCCTCGGCGGCATCGGTGGCGTCGGGGCGGAGCAGGTCCCCGCCCCGACGCCCACCCCGCCCCCGCCGCCGACGCTGGCCGCCGGCCCGGTCTCGGTGAACTTCAGGGGCGAGTTCTTCGGCTGGGCCCTGATGGACCGGAAGACCGGAAAGATCTCCGGCTCGAAGAACCTGGCCTCGACCAGCTCGACCGAGTCGATGCTCAAGGCCTGGATCGTCTCCGACTACCTGCGCCAGCTCGGCGACAAGGAGCCCTCGGCCTCGCTCAAGAGGGACGCGAGCCTCGCGATCCGGGACAGCAACGACGACGCGGCGAACCGGGTCTACAAGGCCGCCGGCGGCTCGTACAAGGTGCCGGCGGGCGGGCAGCCCGGCCCGGTGGTCAAGCGGGCGATCAGCATCTGCGGCCTCACCGACACCAAGCGCGGCAGCGTGGCCACCTACGAGGGCTGGTGGAGCTTCACCCGGATGTCCCCCCAGGACGCGGTCCGGCTCGGCGACTGCATCGCCGACGGCAAGGCGGCCGGCCGGAAATGGACCAAGTGGGTGCTCAACGAGATGGCGCAGGTCCGCGGCAGCGTCAAGGTGCAGCAGGCCAGGTCCGGCGGCGGCAAGTGGGGCATCGTCGACGGCCTGCCCGCCGAGATCAAGGCGCAGGGCCCGGTCGCCATCAAGAACGGCTGGACCCCCCTCAGCTACGACGGCAACTGGCACGTCAGCTGCCTCGCGGTCACCGACAAGTGGAGCCTCGCGGTGATGCTGCGCTACCCGCAGAGCAGCAAGCTGGAGTACGGCGCGAAGGTCTGCGCCAGCGTCGCGACCCAGCTGGTCACGCCACAGCCCGGTGCGGCGCTGAAGGTGCCGCAGCAGCCGGTCGGGAAGCTCTGATGGCCGGCAGCCGCCGTGGTGGCCGGCGGAACGCCACGCCACTGACGCTGGCCGCCGTCGCCGCCATCCTGATCGGCGTGGTGCTGGTGGCGCTACGGCTGCTGCCCGGCTCACCGCTGCAGTCGGCCGCCGCCTCGCACTGGGGCGAGCCCACACCGGACCGCTCCACCGGCCAGCCCACCGATCGCAGCAACCGCCCGAAGCCGACCCCGTCCCCGACGCCGTCGCTGGAGCCGCTGCCGTTCGCGGACCAGCAGATCGACCTCGACATCAAGGGCTGGTACGCCTGGAGCGTGCTGGACACCCGGACCGGGAAGATCATCGGCTCGGAGAACATGGACAAGACCAGCACCACCGCGTCACTGATCAAGTCCTGGATCGTCGCCGACTACCTGCGCAAGGCCGCCGAGGCCGGGCAGACGCCGAGCGACGCCAAGCTCGCCGAGGCCACCCGGATCATCCGGGACAGTGACAACACCCTCGCCGAGAAGTTCTACAACAGCGTCGGGCGGTCCCCCTCGATCAAGCGGATGGTCTCCATCTGCAAGACCACCGACAGCGGTCCGGCCGCCGACGGCGGCTGGAGCCGGACCAACCTCTCCCCCCGGGACACCGCCCGGCTGGGAGCGTGCATCAAGGACGGTCGCGCGGCGGGCCCGAAGTGGACCAAGTGGCTGCTCGCCGAGATGCGCCAGGTCCGTGGCACCGGCGACTTCGGCATCCGCAAGGCGTTCCCGGTCGCCGAGCGGAAGACCATCGCCATCAAGAACGGCTGGGTCGACCGGACCCGGGAGCAGGAGATGCACATCAACTGCCTGGCCATCGGCGACAACTGGACGATGGGCGTGATGCTCCGCTACCCGGTCGGCATGGGCTATGAGTACGGCATGAAGAACTGCCAGAAGATCACCGAGGCGGTGCTCCGCCCGGCCACCTGAGCCGGCTTCCCGCCGTTGCGCCGATGTGGCGGTGTCCCCTCACCCGGGACACCGCCACATCGGCGTTCTGGTGTCGATCAGCCCGGCGGCGCGGTCAGCCGGCGAAGAACTCGGGACCGCCGTCCGGCAGCGCCGGGGCCTCGCCGATCGCCGCGGCCCGCCGGGCGAACTCGCGGAGCCCGGCCACCTGCCGCTCGCCGAGGGAGAAGTCGAGGGTACGGAAGTACGTGGCGAGGGTCGCCGCGTCGAACGGCTCCCAGCGGGCGGCCGACTCGGCCACCTGGTCCAGCTCGGCCAGGCACAGGTCACGGGAGCGCAGGAACGCCTCGTGCACCTCCTTGACCATGCCCGGGTGGGCGGCGGCGAAGTCGCGGCGTACCGCCCAGACGGCGAAGACCATCGGCAGTCCGGTCCACTCCCGCCAGGCCTGCCCGAGGTCGGTGACCTCCAGCCCCCGACGCGGGGCCTCGTAGAGCGCGCGCAGCGCCACGTCGCCGATGAGCACGCCCGCGTCCGCCTCCAGCAGCATCTGGGTCAGGTCCGGCGGGCAGCGGAAGTAGTCGGGGCGGACGCCGTACCGCTCGCCGAGCAGGAGCTGGGCGAGGAGCACCCCGGTACGCGAGGTGGAGCCGAGCGCGACCCGGCCGCCGTCCAGCTCGGTGAGCGGCTTCGTGGAGACCACGTTCACCGAGAGCACCGGCCCGTCGCTGCCGACCGCGAGGTCGGGCAGGAGCAGCAGCTCGTCGGCGTGCCGCAGGTACTCCACCTGCGAGATCGGCCCGATGTCCAGGTCGCCGGCGACCAGCGCGGCGCTCAGCCGGTCCGGCGAGTCCTTGTGCAGGTCGACGTCGAGCAGCGCGCCGGAGCGCATCAGCCCCCAGTAGATGGGCAGACAGTTCAGGAACTGGATGTGCCCGACCCGGGGGCGCGCCACGCGTTCAACCATGACCCGACCGTAGCCCCGTGCTCCGCGGCCTGCTCAGCGGCCCGGCACCGGAGTGGCCAACTCCGCATCCACCGCCCGCCCACCGGGCTCGGCCGCCGCTGCCGGCTCGACCGGGCGGACGGCCGATCCCGCGCGCCGGACGGCGCGGACGACCACGGGCACGAAGGCGAGCACGACCAGCAGGCCGGCGACCCCGGCCACCGCGATCAACGGACGCGGCGGCAGCACCGCCAGCAGTGCGCCGCCGGCCAGGTACCCGGCCATCGAACCGCCCTGGACGGCCGCGCCGTAGGTGGCGTAGGCCCGGGCGCGCAGCGCCTCGGGGGCCCGCCGGGCGGTCAGCACGGTGGCGAAGACGTTCTCCCCGCCGTTCGCCGCGCCGCCCACCAGCCAGAGCGGGACCAGCAGTCCGGCCGCCGGCACGGCGGAGGCGAGCACCACCATCAGGCTGCAGCCGCCGAGGGTGGCCAGCACCCCGTACACCAGGGCGCCGTCGTCGTCGAGCCGGCGGGCCAGCCGCGCGGCGAGCCAGCTGCCCGGCAGCATGCCGGCCATCCAGGCCGCGCCGACCAGCCCGTAGATGGTGGCCGAGCTGTCCAGCGTGTCGCGGATGAAGAACACCTCGATCACGTTGATGCCGCCGATCGCGGCGATCACCGCGGCCGTGGTGACGACCATGGCCAGCAGCAGCGGGTCGCGGCGCAGCCGCCAGGCCGGCGCCGGTCCGGTGGTGGTCGCGGCCGTGGCGGTCACGGTCCGCCGGCCACCCCGGCGGGTACGCAGCAGCACGCCGGCGACCACCAGCGCGAGGTAGCTGACGGCGTCCAGCAGCAGCGGTACGCGGGTGCCGAACTGCCCGACCAGCAGCCCGGCGAGCACCGGGCCGGCGAGCGCGCCGAGGGAGACGGCGGTCTGGTTGACCGCGCTGGCCCGGGGCAGGTCGTCGGGGCGCACCATCGCCGGCAGCAGCGCGGCCAGGCAGGGCTGGGTGACCGCGAGCCCGCAGGCGAGCAGCGCGACCAGCCCGATGACCAGGACCGGATGCTCGGCGAAGGCGAGCAGGGCGCAGAGCGCGGCCTGCACCAGCCCGACGCTGACCAGCAGCCGGCGGCTGTCCACCCGGTCGGCGAGCCGCCCGGCGAGCGGGGCGAGCACCACCAGCGGCAGGGTCGCGGCCAACAGCAGCCCGGAGACGGCGAGCCCGCTGGCGCCAGCGGCCTGGAGGGCGAGTGCGAGCGCGGTGGCGGCGAGGAAGTCGCCGCAGATGGTGGTGCCGCGCGCGGTGGCGGCCAACCAGACGTCGGACCAGCGCGAACCGCCAGATGCGAAGGACATACTTCGAAAATAATCCTTCACACCTGATCGAATCAACCCCCTACGCCAACGGCACCACCTTGTACTGCACCGCCACCGACCGCGCCCCGGCCGGCGGATCGGCCTGCCGGTTCCGCTGCCGGTACGGCCGGAGCAGGGCCAGCACCGCCTCGTTCAGCTCGGCCAACTCGGCGGCGGTGAGCAGCAGCATGCTGTCGCTGAACAACGCCACGTCGTACCACTCGGGAGGCTCACCCCCGGCGCGCCGCAACCAGTCCCGGGTCCGCTCCATGTCCCGGGCGGCGTGCGCCTCCACCAGTGCCTGCTCGGCGGCGCGGGCTTCGGGGCCCGCGTCCTGGCCCGGGTCGACGAACCAGTTCTGGCTGAACGTGCGCCAGAGCCGCTCCCGCGCGTCGCCCCGGCTGGGCGCCTGCTCCACCAGGCCGGCCTTCGCCAGCGCCCGCAGGTGGTAGCTGGTCGCGCTCGGCGACATGCCGACGACCTCGGCGCACTCGGTGGCGGTCGCGCCGCCCTCCCGGGTGTTCAGGTGTTCCATGATCGCGATTCGGGCCGGATGGGCCAGCGCCCGCATCACCTGCGGGTCGCTGATCGTCATCCGGCGCTGCTCGGGCCGCGCCTCCGTCATCCCCCCATGATCCCGCCCCGCCGCCCGGCGGGACCAGCACCGGTCCGTCCCGCCCGACACGGCCTGCCGCTCCGCGCCCCTGCCGACTGCCCGCACCCACCGGCTGGGTCCTCCCAGCACGCTGTGGACCTGATGACGTGAACGACTCACCGGACCGGGTGCCGTCACGACTGTCGCCCGCGCCGTGCGATGCCAAGGCCGTGCCGAGCCGGGGCCGAGTCGTTTGCGACATCAGCTCCACAGCGACGTGCAGCGCACCGCAACCTCCCGACGGCCGGAGCTGCCGCCCGGCTCCGGACGCCGGCCAGTAGCTCGGGCGCAGGCGCCGGGCCGGCCGGCGCGGCATGTGCGACCGGGGGTCGGCGTAAATGCGTGGCCGCCGCCAACGGTGAGGCGTAACGTGGAGCGCCGCGCGCGGACCGCGCGCCTTCCTCACCGGGCACAGCCGGTACCGCGTCTGACGGAGCGCCGGGCGGCCCAGGTCAACCGATCACACGAACGCCACCGGAAGGTCGCCTCGGATGACCCGTGCCGCCACGCCCACCACCGACCCCGTCCGACCCTCGACAGCCGCCGACAGCGACCCGGCCGACGCCCTGGCCGCGCAACTCGCCGCCGAGCGGGCCCACCTGGACACCTCCCGCGCCGCGCTGCGCCGGATGCGGGAACGCGCCGAAGCCCTCTTCGCCACCGGCGACAAGGTCGCCGGTGACGCGTACACCGCCGAGCAGCTCGGCCGGCACATGGCCCGGCGGGTCAAGGAGCTGGCCGACGACCCGACCACCCCGCTCTTCTTCGGCCGGCTCGACTTCGGCCACACGGACCCCGACCATGCCGGACGCGAGTACCACGTCGGCCGGCGGCACGTCACCGACGACCGGGGCGAGCCGCTGGTGCTGGACTGGCGGGCTCCGATCTCCCGGTCGTTCTACCGGGCCAGCGCCCGGGACCCGCAGGGCGTCGCCGTCCGGCGGCGGTTCGGGTTCAGCGGCGGCGCGCTGACCAGCTTCGAGGACGAGCACCTCGACCGGGGCGAGGAGCTGGGCACGGCCAGTCGGATCCTCACCGCCGAGATCGAGCGCCCGCGCGTCGGCCCGATGCGCGACATCGTCGCCACCATCCAGCCCGAGCAGGACGAACTGGTCCGGGCCGACCTGGCCGACTCGATCTGCGTGCAGGGCGCGCCGGGCACCGGCAAGACGGCCGTCGGGCTGCACCGGGCCGCGTACCTGCTCTACCTGCACCGGGAGCGGCTGCGCCGCTCGGGAGTGCTGATCGTCGGGCCGAACCGGGCGTTCCTGTCGTACATCGCGGCGGTGCTGCCGGCGCTCGGCGAGGTCGAGGTCGAGCAGGCCACGGTCGAGGACCTGGTCACCCGGGTGCCGGTGGGCGCCGTCGAGCACCCCGCCGTGGCCACGCTGAAACACGACGTCCGGATGGCCGAGGTGCTGCGCCGGGCCGTCGACGCCCACATCGGCGCGCCCACCGAGCCGATCATGGTCTCCGACGGCTCGTTCCGCTGGCGGATCGGCCTCGACCCGCTGCACCGGCTGGTCGAGGAGACCCGCCGGGAGGGCCTGCCGTACGCCACCGGCCGCGACCGCGTCCGGGCCCGGGTGGTGGGGCTGCTGCAACGCCAGGCCGAGGCGCGCCGGGCCGAGTCACCCAGCGACGCCTGGCTGCGCCGGATGGCCAAGGCCCGGCCGGTCACCGCCTTCCTGGACGCGGTCTGGCCGGCGCTCACCCCGGAGGGGCTGGTGCACACGCTGCTCGGCGACCCGCAGGCGCTCGCCGCCGCCGCCGACGGGCTGCTCACGGCGGAGGAACAGGCGCTGCTGGGCGGCACCGACACCACCGCGCGGACCGGGACGAAGCTCGGGCGCACCCCGCGGACGACGAAGTGGACCGCCGCCGACGCGGTGCTGATCGACGAGGCCGCCGGCCTGATCGAACGGCCCGCCGGCTTCGGGCACGTGGTGGTCGACGAGGCGCAGGACCTCTCCCCCATGCAGTGCCGGGCCATCGCCCGGCGCAGCGAGCACGGCTCGATCACCCTCCTCGGCGACCTGGCCCAGGGCACCGCCCCGTGGGCGGCCACCGACTGGCGGGAGTCCCTGTCCCACCTGGGCAAGCCGGACGCGGTGGTGGTGCCGCTGAGCGTCGGCTTCCGGGTGCCGGCGGCGGTGGTCGCGTTCGCCAACCGGCTGCTGCCCGCGCTCGCCGTCGACGTACCCCCGGCGCGGTCGCTGCGCCGCGACGGCGGGCTGGACGTGCGTACCGTGACCGACCTGGACGCGGCGACCGTGGCCGAGGTGCGGGCGGCGCTCGCGCACGACGGTTCGGTCGGCGTGATCGCCGCCGACGACGCGGTGGACCCGCTCCGCGCGGCGCTGGCCGCCGCCGGTGTACCGACCGCCACCGCCGACGACGTCGAGACCGCGGCGCGGGTCACCGTGGTCCCCGCGACGCTGGTCAAGGGCCTGGAGTACGACCACGTCGTGGTCGTAGAGCCGGCCGCGATCGTCGCCGCCGAGCCGCGTGGCCTGCATCGCCTCTACGTGGTGCTGACCCGGGCAGTGTCCCGGCTGGCCGTGCTGCACACCGCGCCGCTGCCCACCCCGCTGACCGACCCGGCCGGCTGAGGGTCGCCGGTACGGCTGACCTTTCGTCCGTTTCCCCCGCATCCGACGGCGGGACGGTGCCAGGATGCCGGCAGGGCGTGCCGTCGACGGACGCCACCGGCGGAAAGGGGCCATCGTGAGCGGCGTCGAGCCCGGCACGCCCTGCTGGGCCGACCTGGCCACCCCCGACCTGGAGGACGCGAAACGCTTCTACCCCGAGCTGTTCGGCTGGACCGGCCGGGTCTCGCCGCAGCCCGAGGCGGGCGGCTACACCATTTTCCTCAAGGACGGCCGGGCGGTGGCGGGCGCGGGACCGCCGGCCACCCCGGACCAGGTGCCGATCTGGTCCACGTACGTGGCCACCGACGACGCCAACCTGGCCGCCACCCGCGTCGAGTCGGCGGGCGGGCAGGTGCTGGTCCCCCCGTTCGACGTCTTCGACCAGGGCCGGATGGGAGTCTTCGCGGACCCGGCCGGCGCGGTGTTCAGCGTCTGGCAGCCGATGGCGATGAGGGGTGCGGAGGTGTTCAACGTCCCCGGCGCGATGTGCTGGAACGAGCTGGTCACCCCGGACCCGGAGGGTGCCAAGGCCTTCTACGAGCTGGTCTTCGGCTGGCATCCGGAGGACGAGCCGATGGATCCGGTCCCCTACACCGGCTGGCGGTGCGGCGCGCGGATCGTGGCCGGCATGATGCCGCCGCTCGGCGACGACTTCCCCGCCGACATGCCGGCCTACTGGTCGGTCTACTTCGCGGTGGCGGACACCGACGCCACCGCCGCCCGGGCCGCCGCGATCGGCGGCACCATCCTCGTCCCGCCCCGGGACATCCCCCAGGGCCGCCTGGCCGCCCTCCGCGACCCACAGGGCGCCCTCTTCTCCGTCATCACCCTCCCCTGACCCCGCTCTCGGCGATCCGGGACGCCGAGTCGCCGGTCCGAGGCGGTCTCAGGACCGCGCGGGGGGGGGGGGGTCAGTGGGGGCGGATCGGCACCACCAGCGGGCCGTGGTCGCCGTCGATGACGCGCACGTGGGCGCGGTAGTACGTGGCGAGGAGTTCCTGGGTGAGCACCTCGCGGGGCGGACCGGCGGCGACCACCCGGCCGTCGGCGAGCAGCACCAGCCGGTCGGCGTACTCGCCGGCGACGGAGAGGTCGTGCATGGTGGCGAAGACGGTCAGCCCGTGTGCCCGCCGCAACTGGTCGACCAGCTCCAGCACCTCCTGCTGGTGGCCGATGTCCAGCGCGCTGGTCGGCTCGTCCAGCAGCAGCAGGGTGGCGCCCTGGGCGAGCGCCCGGGCCAGGAAGACCCGCTGCCGCTCGCCGCCGGAGAGGGTGGCCAGCTCCCGGCCGTGGAACGCGGCCAGGTCCAGCCGGTCCAGCACCTCCCGCACGGCGGCCAGGTCGGCGGCGGACTCCCGCCCCAGCGGCGGGATGTACGGGGTGCGGCCGAGCAGGACGTAGTCGAGCACCGACATCCCGGCCGGTACCACCGGGGACTGGGCGACGGTGGCCACCACCCGGGCCCGCTCCCGGGGGCGCAGCGCGCGCAGCGGCGTACCGAAGAGGGAGACGGCGTGCGGCGCGGGCAGCAGGCCGCCGACGGCGCGCAGCAGGGTCGACTTGCCGGCGCCGTTCGGGCCGATCACGGTGACCCACTCGCCGGCCGCGACGGTCAGGTCGACCCCGGCGAGGATGGGCGCGCCGCCCAGCCGCACGTGCAGGTCGCGGACCTCGACGGCGGGCGTCACGACAGCACCCGCCGGGAGGTGCGTAGCACCAGGACGAAGAACGGACCGCCGAGCAGCGCGGTGACCACGCCGATCGGGATCTCGGCCGGGGCGGCGACGGTGCGGGCCACCACGTCGGTCAACGCCAGGAACGCGCCGCCGAAGAGCATCGACAGCGGCAGGATGACCCGGTAGCTGGACCCGGCGAGCAGCCGCACGGTGTGCGGGACGATGATCCCGACGAAGCCGATCAGCCCGGAGGCGGAGACCGCCGCCGCGGTGCCGAGCGAGGCGGCGGCGATCAGCAGGTAGCGGGAGCGCTGCGGGTGCAGCCCGAGGCTGGCCGCCTCGTCGTCGCCGAGCGACAGCACGTCCAACTCGCGGCGGTGCAGCAGCACCACGACCGCGGTGAGCGCGAAGTACGGCAGGACCAGCAGCACGTCGTGCCAGCCGGCGGTGGCGAGCCGGCCGAGCAGCCAGGAGTAGACCAGCTGGATGCTGTCCGAGTGCCGTTGCAGCAGGTACGTCTGCCCGGCCGAGAGGAACGCCGAGACCGCCACCCCGGCCAGGATCAGCGTCGCCGGGGACCGGCCGCGCGCGCCGGCCACCCCGAGCACGTAGGTCATCGCCACCGCGCCGAGCGAGCCGACGAACGCGGCCAGCGGCACGGTCAGCGACAGCCCGGTCAGCGCCGCACCGGCCGCGCCGAGGGAGATCACCGCAGTGACCGCCAGCCCGGCGCCGGCCGCCACGCCCAGCAGGTACGGATCGGCCAGCGGGTTGCGGAACACCCCCTGGTACGCGCCGCCGGCCAGTGCGAGCAGCGCGCCGACCAGCAGGCCGAGCACCACCCGGGGCAGCCGCAGCTCGGTGACGATGGCGATCTCACCGGCGGTCAGGCCGCTGTCCAGGTGCACCCCGGGCAGCAGGTTGAGCAGTTCGGCGGCGACGCTGCCGGGCGGCAGGCTGACCGGGCCGAGCGACACCCCGGCGACCACGGCGACCAGCACCGCGACCCCCCCGGCGGCCAGCCAGCGCCGGCGCAGCCCGGCCGGCCTGGCCGTACCGGCGGTCGCCGGCTCGGTGACCGGCGGCGCGGCGGACGGCCGGCCGGGACCCGACGCCGAGGCCGGGCCGGCCGACCCGGGGCCGGGGGGGTGGCGGGAGACGGGCACGCCGGTCGGCCGGGACGCGTCGGGCGTCCCGGCCGGTCGGGGTCGCGTGGGTCGCACGGTCACCGGCGGCGAACGGTCACGCCGGCACCTTGGCGACCGCGTCGACGACCGTGCGGAGCTGGTCGACCACGCGCGGACCCCAGCGCGAGGCGATGTCGTCGTCGAGGACGACCACCTGGTTGTTCTTGACGGCGCTGATGCCGGCCCAGCCGCTGCGGGCCTTGACCGTCTCCGGGGTCTGCTGGCAGCACTTGGTGTCGGCCAGGAAGACGAAGTCCGGGTCGGCCTTGACGATCACTTCCTGGGAGAGCTGCGGGTAGCCGCCGTTCTTCCCGTCGGCGTCCGAGGCGTCGGCGATGTTCTCCAGGCCGGCGAGGGCATAGATCGAGCCGATGAAGGTCTTGCTGGTCGCGGTGTAGAGCTCCGGGCCCAGCTCGTGGTAGTAGGTCAGCTTCTCCGACCGCTGCGGCAGGTCCTTGACCAGCTTGGCGATGTCGTCCTTCATCCGCTTGGTGACGTCGGCGGCCTCGGCCGGGTGACCGGTCAGCGCGCCCAGGTCGGTGATCTGCCGGTAGGAGTCGTCCAGGGTGGCCGCCGCCGGGGTGAGCAGCACCGGGATCTTCAGCGTGGTGAGCTGGTCGACGATCTTGTTGGTGTCGTTGGAGAGCACCACCAGGTCGGGCGTCTTGGCCGCGATCGCCTCGGCGTTGGGCTGGAAGCCGGACAGGTCGCTCTTCGGCGCCTCCGGCGGGTAGTTCGAATTGTCGTCGACGGCGGTGACCTGCTTGCCGGCGCCGATGGCGAAGAGCATCTCGGTCGCGCTCGGCGACAGCGAGACGATCTTCTCGGGGCGCTTCTCCAGCGTCAGCTTGCCGACCGTGACGGGAAAGGTGGCCGCCGCGCTGCTGCTGCCGGCGGCGGGGGTGTCGTTCGAGGTCTTCTCGGCGCAGGCGCCGAGGGTCAGTGCGGCCACCGCGAGGGTCGCGGCGAGCAGCCGGGGGGTACGTCCGGACATCTGTCCTCCTGTCGGTCGAGGAGCGTGGTGCTTCGCCGACAGGAACCTGGGCGCCCGTCCGCGAGGCGCCCTTCCTCGAGAGCGCGTGTCGCGACCACCGACGCAGGCGACCTGGCTCGTCCCCGCGCGGGGCGGGGCATCACAGTTGCGGGACAGCGCCGGTTTCGCACCGGCTTCGCTGCGGTTGGTCGGAGCCACGGTAGCGCACGACCAGCGGAGATCGTCCGGACGGGAGGGTGGGTGGGGCCCCGCCGGAGGCGGAACGGGACCCCACCCGGCTGTCAGGAGCTGGTGATGGTGATGTTGTCCACAGCCGCCTCGACAAGGCTCGCGCCGGAGGCGTCCGCCGCCTCCACCACGATCCGCACCGACTGCCCGGCGTACGGGGTGAGGTTGAGGTTCGCCACCGCCCAGGCGGCGTCCCGATCGGTGGCCGCACCCGCCTGGTTGAGCAGCGTGCTGGTGCCACCGTTGTGGATCACGCCGACCCGCAGGTAGTCCGCCGACGAGGCGTTCGACCCGTGCGCCAGGTACCAGGCCAGCGAGAGGGTGAGCGTGCCGGTGGCCGGCAGGGTCACCGCCGGGGACCGGGCGCTGGTCACCCCGCCGTCGACGTCGTGGTCACCGGCCGCGGTGCCAGCGAGCCGGCCGGTGACCAGGTCGTTGGCGCCGGCGTACGGGACGAGCTGCTTGGCCCCGGAGGAGTTGGTCGCCTGGGCGGCGCCCCGCTCCCAGACCCCGGTGGTGGCGGTGTCCGTGCCGGCCGGGTTGGTGGTCCAGCCGGTGGCCGTCTCGAAGGTGTCCGACCAGACCGTGGTGCCGCCACCGCCGCCGCAGTACTGGGACTGCTTGCCGATCGCCCGGTACGGGCAGTCGGCGTACTCGGAGAGCAACAGCACCGCCTCCCGGTTGCGGGAGGTCTGCGCTCCGATCACCTCGTCCGGCGGGTAGAAGCCGCCGCCGGTGGCCGAGCCCGGGTACATCTCGAAGGTGTACGCCCAGATGCCGTGGGCGCCCCACATCCAGTCGATGCTGGTGCCGTCGGCGATGTAGAGGTCGCTGGACTGCTCCGGGGTGTAGCCGTTGGTGTTCGCCATCTGCTGGCCGATGGTGGCGAAGGTGCTGTACTGGTCGGCGCTCATCCCGGTGGGGGTGTTCGCGGTGGTGTAGCCGAACGGCCAGAGCACCAGCTGCGAGTAGGTGTGGAAGTCGATGTTCGCCTTGATCTGCTGCGTCCCGCCGACCACCCGGCTGTTGACGAAGTTGCGCAGCGCGCTGGTCTCCGGGGCGGAGAAGGCGGACGGGCCGCGGTAGGTGTCCGACGAGGTGCTGCCGGACGAGCCGCCGCAACAGCCCCACTGGTAGGACCAGTTCCGGTTCAGGTCGGTGCCGACATAGGTCGATCCGCTGTTGGGCTGCCGGTTCTTCCGCCAGGAGCGGTACGAGCCGGTGGCGATGTCGTACTCGCTGCCGTCGGGGTTGACCGTCGGGACGATCCAGATCTCCCGGGAGTTGACGACGTTGGTGATCCGGGAGTCGCTGCCGTAGCTGTCGGTGAAGAGGTTGAGCAGGTAGATCGCCATCTCGACGGTCAGGTGCTCCCGGGCGTGCTGCTGGGCGTTGAAGAGGATCTCCGGTTCGTTCTCGTCGGTGCCGACGTTGTCGGAGATCTTCACCGCCATCAGGTCGCGGCCCTCGTACGACGTACCGATGCTGATCTTGCGGGCGATGGCCGGGTGGTCCGCGACCGCCTGGTTCACGACGGCGGTCAGCTCCGCGTAGTCGTGGTAGTTGGAGTCGGCCGGCGGGAAGGCGAGGGTGCCGGCCTCGTCGTGGGAATGCGTCGGCGCGGGGTCGGACTCCAGCCGGAAGCCCAGCCGGGTGATCGCCGCCGCCTCGGCCCGGGTGGCCGAGACGTGCAGCACGCCGTGCTCGGAGTAGTCGATCGCCGCGCCGGTGCGCGCGACGGCGTTCCGGTCGGCCAGGGTGCGTGGTCCGAGCACCCGGTAACCGGCGGCGGCCGGTTCCGGGTCGGGGGCGGGTCGGGCGGAGACCGGCCCGGCGGCGACGGTGACGAGGCCGAGCCCGACGGCGACGGCCAGCGCCAGCCGGCGGCGGAGTGGGGACGTGCGGAGGGCCATGGACAACCTCCTCGGGGTACGGGAGATCCCGTTGTCCGCACACTTCACCAGGAGTCACATGGTCATATCAACATTCATCACTTCCATGGTCCATCTCAGCCGGATCCTCCCGCCGGCAATAATTTTCCATGTCCGGACATCTGGCGGAACTTCCCTCCGAGCGGGACAGTGAACGGCAACCATTCCTCACCTCGCGGAGTTGCCATGGCCAGCAAATCCCTGCGCGCCGTCGCCCTCGCCGGCGTCGCCGCGCTCACCCTCCTCGGCACCGCCGTTCCGGCCCAGTCCGATCCGGTCACCGCCCTCGTCCACGACGAGCAGATCACCTGGCAGGACTGGACCAGCGACACCGACTGGGCGACCGGCGACGCCGCCGGCACGGTGGTCACCGCCGCCGGGCTCAGCCTCGGCACCCCGGTCGGCACCACCGTCTACAAGGACCCGCACGACAAGAGCAAGCGGAGCTGGGCGTACGGCACCTGGACGTCACCGGTGACCGAGGTCGGCTTCGACGCCACCGAGCTGGTCACCTCCTGGAACGCCGACACCCCGGCCGGCACCTGGATCCAGGTCGAGCTCCAGGGCACCTACACCACCGGCACCCACACCCCCTGGTACGTGATGGGGCGCTGGGCCTCCGGCGACGCCGACATCAAGCGGACCACCGTCGACAAGCAGGGCGACAAGACCTCGAGCATCTGGACCGACACCTTCGCCATCGACGACGCCGCCGCCGGGGTGCTGCTGCGGGCGTACCAGCTGCGACTGACCCTCTACCGGCACCCGGCGGGCACCGCGTCGCCGGTGGTCCGCACGGTCGGCGCGATGAGCTCGCACGTGCCCGACCGGTTCACCGTCACTCCGAGCGCCGGCGGCATCGCCTGGGGCACCGAGCTGGCCGTGCCGCGCTACTCGCAGAACATCCACTCCGGCCACTATCCGGAGTACGACGGGGGCGGCGAGGCCTGGTGCTCGCCCACCTCGACCGAGATGGTCGTCGAGTACTGGGGCCGCAGGCCCTCGGCGGCCGACACGTCCTGGGTGGACCCGACGTACCCGGACCCGACGGTCAACCACGCCGCCCGGATGACCTACGACTACCAGTACGACGGCGCCGGCAACTGGCCCTTCAACACCGCGTACGCGGCCACCTTCGCGGGGCTGGAGGGGCGGGTGACCCGGCTGCACTCGCTCGACGAGCTGGAGCGCTTCATCGCGGCGGGCATCCCGGTGGTGACCAGCCAGTCCTTCCTCGCCAGCGAGCTGGACGGGGCGGGCTACGGCACCTCCGGGCACCTGATGGTGGTGGTCGGCTTCACCGCCGACGGCGACGTCATCGCCAACGACCCCGCCTCGTCCAGCAACGAGGCGGTCCGGAACGTCTACCAGCGGGAGCAGTTCGAGCAGATCTGGCTGCGGACCAAGCGGACCACCGCCAGCGGCGGCACCGGCAGCGGCTCCGGCGGCATCGCCTACCTGATCAAGCCGACCGACGTGCCGTGGCCCGTTGTCGCGGGGTCCACCAACTGGTGACGGCCGGCACCGACGCGACGAGCCCGGCACGAGTTCCGTGCCGGGCTCGTCGGTGGGGCTTGTTCGGTAGGGGCTCGCCGGTCAGGGCGGGCCGTCAGGATTCCTGGCCGTGGCTCAGCGCGACGGGGCGAACGTGGTGGGCGGAGCGGACGTCTCGTCGGCGGTCCGCCGCCGGCGGACCATCCGGACCACCATGACCACCCAGGCCACCGCGGCGACCACACCGGCCAGGGTCAGCCCCGTGGCCAGCAGGTACGTGGATCCGCCCGTGGTGGAGAAGACGCCCTTGCGGGCGCCCGTGTCGCGCGCCGGGGCCGCGTCGCCCTGGGCCAGGCCGTCCGGCGCGTCGTAGAGGATGACGTCGGTGCGCCGGGCACCGCCGTCCGTGGCCACGAAGTCCCCGTGCCACTCGCAGTTACGCCGTGAGCATTCCTCGTTCACGGCCGTGAAGGTTCCCGCCGTACCGCTGCCGCCCTTGGCCTGCCAGGCCGGCACGAGGTCGGTGGCGCCCATCATCAGCCCGATGGCGGCGATGACCGGCAGCCCGATCCAGACGAAAACCTTCGTCCGCCACCCGTTGATCTTGTCCATGGCGGCAGACCCTAGCCGGGCCGCCCCGATTTCGCTGCCCCGTCGCCGGCTATCCCTCGCGGTGCGGGTCCGCCTGGTCGGGCTGGTCGTCGCCGGCCAGCGCCGACCGGAGCCGCTCCTTCTCGGCGCGCCGCCGCTCGGCCGCGAGGGCCATCTCCTCGGCCATCTCGTCCCGCCAGCCGCGCAGCAGGAAGAACGAGGCGGCGGCGGAGAACGCCAGCGCCAGCATCAGCTTGAGGAGGACGTTCATGTCGACCGGCCAGAGGGCCAGCACGACCACCACGAACAGCCCGATCCGGCCCAGCGTGTACTTGACCGCCGCGCTCACGTTTCCACTCCGTTCTCCGCCGCCGGGGTGACCCGGGTCGGGTTCAGCCCGTGCGTCGGGCCAGCCAGTGCACGCCATGGAACCAGAGCACCGCGTACACCAGGGTGAACGCGAGGGCGGCCAGGCCGCCGGTGAGCAGCGGCGCCAGGCCGCCCGCCACCCCGGCGACCAGCAGCCCGCCGACCACCGCGACCACGGCGGCGACCAGCGCCGCCACCACCCGGGCCGCGCCGAACTCCCAGGCCCGGAAGTCGTCCCAGTACAGCCACGCCGGCAGGATCACCGCCAGCCAGCCGTTGGTGCGCCCGAACTCCCCCGCGCCGATCGACGCGAAGGCCCAGTCGAACAGCACCAGCGCCAGCAACCCGATCACCCACCCGGCGAGGCTGACCCCGAGCAGGTCGCCCAGGGTGAGGACGCGCCCCTCGGCGTCCCGCCGGGGGAATCCGCTCCGCTGCTCGGTCATGGTGCTACGAGGATACGGCCGGGTCAGGCCCAGACCTGCTGGGGCTCGGAACGCCGCTCGGCCAGCGACGGGGCCTTGTCGTACTCCCGGACCACGTTGTAGCGGGTGTCCCGCTCGACGGGCTGGAAGCCGGCGTCCCAGATCAGGTGCAGCAGGTCGTCCCGGTGCATGGTGTTCGGAGTGCCGTACGAGTCGGCGTCGTGGGTGATCTTGTATTCCACGACCGAGCCGTCCAGGTCGTCCACCCCGAAGTTGAGCGACAGCTGGGCGACCGAGAGGCCGTGCATCACCCAGAAGCACTTCACGTGCGGCACGTTGTCGAAGAGCAGCCGGGAGACCGCGAAGGTCTTCAGCGACTCGGCCGGCGACGCCATCGTGGTGCGGGCCTGGATCCGGTTACGGATCTTGCCGTCCGCCGAGTCGACGAAGTCGTGCTGGTAGCGCAGCGGGATGAAGACCGCGAAGCCGCCCGTCTCGTCCTGCAGCTCGCGCAGCCGCAGCACGTGGTCGACCCGGTGCCGGGGCTCCTCGATGTGGCCGTACAGCATCGTCGACGGGGTCTTCATGCCCTTCGAGTGGGCCAGCCGGTGGATCCGCGACCAGTCCTCCCAGTGGCACTCGTGGTCGACGATGTGCTGCCGGACCTCCCAGTCGAAGATCTCGGCGCCGCCGCCGGTCAGCGACTCCAGGCCGGCGTCCATCAGCTCGTCGAGGATCGCGTCGGCGCTCAGCCCGCTGATCTTCTCGAACCACTGCACCTCGGTGGCGGTGAAGCACTTGAGCTTGACGTTCGGCAGCGCCGCCTTCAGCTCGCGCAGCACCTTTGGGTAGTAGCGCCACGGCAGGGTCGGGTGCAGGCCGTTGACGATGTGCAGCTCGGTGAGCTGCTCGTCCTCCATCTCCTTGGCCTTGCGTACGGCCTCGTCGATGCGCATCGTGTACGCGTCCTTCTCGCCCGGCTTGCGCTGGAACGAGCAGTACGCGCAGGAGGCGGAGCAGACGTTGGTCAGGTTGAGGTGCCGGTTGACGTTGAACATCACCCGGTCGCCGTTGAGCTCGGTACGGCGGTGGTGGGCCAGCCGCCCCAGCCAGGCCAGGTCGTCGCTGTCGTAGAGCGCGATCCCGTCCTCCCGGGTCAGCCGCTCACCGGCGTACACCTTCGCTTCGAGCTCGCGCTTGAGTCCGGCGTCCATCGAAAGCCACGTCCCTTCCACCTGTGTCCCGGTCGAGCCTACGTCGGGCCCCCGACGAGCCGGCAGCACGGGCACCGCCAGCGACGTACTTCACCGGACTCTCAGGTTCCCGTGACCGGGCGACGCATCGACATCGCTGCCTCGGTGCGGTAAGACAGGGTGGGGCGCGACACACACTGGTTGGTAGCGTCCCGGTCGCCGCGCCCACCGTGCGCGGCACGAGCGCGCCGGACGGGGAGCGGAATGGTCGACAGCGGGCACGGGCGACGGCAGCGACGACGCAGGAGCCCGGTGATCTCGCCGGTGCTGCGTCCCGCGCTCTGGTCGGCCCTGCTCGGCGCCGTCGCCGCGATGGCCCTGGCCACCCCCGCGTACGCCGAGCCGGCGCTGCCCAACGCCGTTCCCGACACCGGCTCCCGCCCGGTGGCCACCGGCGGCCTGCGCCTGCCCGGTGCCGCCCCGGGCCTGTCCGGCGGCGTGACCGGCGGTGTGACCGGCCTGCCCACCGGCGCGCCGACCCTGCCGGTCGGCGGGGTCGTCGCCAGCCCGCTGCTGGCCCAGATCACCGCCCTCGAGACGCAGAACGGCCAGCTCGGCGACCAACTGCTCGGGCTCCGCCAGCAGCGCGACGACGCCCGCACGCAGCTCACCGCTGCCGAAGGCGAGCTGGCCCGGGCCCGCGACGCCCTGGCCGCCGCCCAGCAGCGCGCCGACTCCGTGGCCGCCGACGCCTTCAAGGCCGCCGCCGCCCGGCCGCCCGGCGGGATCGCCGAGGACCTCGAGGGGCTGAGCCGCCTGTCGCGGATCTCCCGCGGCGAGCAGGCCGAGGGCACCACCGCCGCCGCCGGCGAGCTGTCCCGGACCCGCACCGCCGAGCAGGTCGCCACCCAGGCGGTCGCCTCCGCGCAGGACCGGGTCCGCCGGGCGGAGGAGCAGTTCACCGCGGTGGAAAAGGCGCTGCGGGAGAACGAGCGGAAGCTGGTCAAGCTCCGCGCGGACAACCAGGCCGAGCTGATCGAGCTGGAACGGCAGCGGGAGGCCGCCGAGCAGAAGCTCGGCGCCGCGTACGTCGAGGGGCAGAGCGCCACCGGCCTGATCGCCAGCCCGCAGGCCCTCGCCGCCGTCCGGTACGCGCTGGCGCAGCTCGGCGACCCGTACCTCTGGGCGGCCGAGGGGCCGGACCGGTTCGACTGCTCCGGCCTGATCTGGGCCGCGTACCGGTCGGCCGGCTACTACGACCTGCCCCGGGTCTCCCGCGACCAGTACTACGCCACCCGGGCCCGCTCGGTGGACCGCAGCGCCCTGCTCCCCGGGGACCTGCTCTTCTTCGCCTCGGGCAGCAGCTGGACGACAATCCACCACATGGGGATGTACATCGGCGGCGGCAAGATGGTGCAGGCACCGTCCACTGGCGACGTCGTCAAGATCTCCACGGTCCGGTGGTCCGGCCTGTACGCCGCCACCCGGGTCGTCGGGGCGGTACCCGCGCCGGCCACCCCGCCGCCGCCCGGCACGCCCGCCACGCCGGCCCCCAAGCCGACGGGGTCGACGTCGCCGAAGCCGACCACCCCGGCGCCGAAGCCTTCGCCCACCTCCACGAAGGCGCCCACCCGGCCGCCGACCACGCCCACCACGCCGCCGGCGTCGCCGTCGCCGTCGCAGAGCCCGTCGCCGTCGCCGAGCCCGTCGTACTCGGGCGCGCCGAGCCCGACGACCAGCAGCGCGCAGCCGAGCACCGCGCCGAGCAGCCTGGCCCCGGAGAACAACGCCCCGGCGTCGACCTCGGCCTCGGCGAGCACCGGCGCCTGACCCGGCACGACCCGGCCGATACCCGCCCGGTACGCGCTCCGGCTGTGCCGGCGGGGAGGAATGTGGCACCGTGACATCCAGGCACACCCGGCCCGGTGTCACGGGTGCGGGTGCGAGCGCGGCGCGGAGGGCGAGCATGGGCGAGCGACAGATTCCGGCGGAGACCGTCGACCGCGGATCCGTGCCCGAACCGGCCGCCACGACCGGACGCTCCGAGGTCGACGGGCCGCGGGCGGACGGGGCGTCGAGCGCGCCCGACGCCGCCCCGGCCGCACCCGATGCCTCGCCGGCCGCCCCCGACACCGGACCGGCAGCCGACCGCTCGGAAGGAGGCGCGAACGCGGACGCCCCGCCGGCCGGGTCCCAGCCGCCGCCGTCCGCCACGCCGGCCCGCGCCCGGGCCAGCGTCGCCACCGTGACCGCGCCACCGCAGGACGGAGGCGTGCCGGGGCCGCCCGCCGCCGGCACCACCTACCAGGCCGGCGCGCCGGAGAGCGCCCGGGCCGGCGGGGAGAGCGCCGCCGACCGGGCCGAGGGTTCCGGCTGGGCAGGCGTCCCGACCGACTCCGCGCCCGTGGTGGGCGCCGCGCCGGTACCCGGACAGCGCGGTGGTAGCTCGACGCCGGGCACCCGGGCCAGCGCCTCCGTGCCGGGGCTGAGCCGGGTCTCGGCCGAGGAGGCCGCCGCCGGCACGGTCGCCC
>NZ_JAGPYL010000039.1:0-48359 GCF_018070095.1 Micromonospora sp. U56 | reverse complement strand
ACTCATGACGATACGTCTGGCCGGCCAGGCGGTCCGCTGGACCAACGCCACCGAACGCGAAGCCGCACTACGCATCGACGCCGAACGACTTATTGCAGCGTAACCACTCGGTTACCCGACGGTCTCTGAGAGGGGCGGGCGTCGGGGACTGCTCCGGGTGCGTACCCCTGGAGGTCACCGCCGCGCGCCTGACCACGGTGCGGATTCCCACCACGCGCGGCCCGGCGGCGGTCCCGGCCTGGGAGTACACCCTCAAGGGGACCGGGGTGCGGCTGACCCGGATCGCGGTCGCCCGCGCGGGTGCCGTCGTGGTGACGCCACCGGCCTGGGGTCCCGAGTACCCGCACGGCGGGCTGGCGATCGAGTCGGCGACCGGGAGCACGACGAGCCGGCGGCTGGTCGTCGCCTTCACCGGCTCCCCGGCCCCCGGGAGCCAGCCGTGCGGCGCCGACTACAGCGCGGAGGCCGCCGAGTCGGCCAACGCCGTCGTCGTGATCGTCATCGAGCACCGCCACGGCGACGACGAGTCGTGCGGAGATGTCGGAGCACGGCGCACCGCCGCGGCCGAGCTGGCGCGACCGCTGGGGGAGCGGGCGGTGCTCGAGGTGCAGCAGGGCCTGCCGGTCGCGCTGACGATCACCGGCTGACCCACGGGCTACGTGAGTGAGACCTGGACGGCGACGTCACGCTTCGGGTAGTGCTGGTCCACCTGATCCGAGCCGTACTTCTCGCGGAACATCTCCACCACGTGATCGACCCGGTCCGGTTCGGTGATCGGGGTCGCGGTCGAGCTCACCGCCGTCCCGTTGACGGCCAGCTGCACGAACGGTGTCTGCCGTACGTTCTTGTACCAGTCGCTGTCCGAGCCCGTTATCGGGACCAGGAAGGCGCTCTCCTCCTCCTGGACGAACCAGACGGGGTGGGTGATCTGCCGTCCGGTCTTTCGGCCGGTCACGGTCAGCTCGATCTCGCTGACGCCCTCAAGCGCTTCCCTGACGGCCTTGGTCACGGTGTCCTCCGTCAACGTCTCGAAGTGCTCCCGCCTGCCAGGCTATGGACGTTCGCGCCGGCCCGTTGCGGGATCCGCGAATCAGGTCGGTCCCGAGCCTCTCCGACGGGCGCATACTGAAGGACGTGGATGGTGTGCTCGACTGGGCGTGGCGACTCGATGTCGGCCAGGTGGTCGGGTTCGCCCTGCTCGAGAACATGGGTCTCTTCCTGATCGCCGTCGGCGTCGGCAACGCCATGCTGCGGCTTCCGACGGTCGTACGGCTGCTGCCCGACCCGGGCCGGATCAGCCGCCTGCAGCTCTGGCTCGCCAGCGGGGCGATCCTGATGAACTCCCTGGTCACCGTCGCCGGCTGGGCACTGTGGAAGGCCGGCATCATCCACCTGAACGCGGACCTGGGCCTCCGCGCCCTGGCCGATTTCGTCCTGCTGCTCCTGCTGATGGACCTGCTGATGTACGCCGGTCACGCGGTGGCGCACCGGCCCCGGCTCTTCCCGCTGGCCCACGCGCTGCACCACCGCTTCGTCGACGCCCAGCCCGCGACGCTGTACGCGCTGCATCCGCTGGAGATCCTCGGATTCGGTGGGCTCTGGCTGGCGGCGCTCGCCGCACACACGTTCTCGGTCTGGGCGATCGTCGCCTACACCGCGGTGAACCTCGTCTTCGGCATCTTCGGCCACCTCGGCGTGGAGGTGCTCCCGCCGGCAGCCCGGCGCAGCCCGGTGTTCCGCTGGGTCGCCACCCCGACCCTGCACGCCGGGCACCACGTCGAGCCGTCGGTCAACCTCGGCTTCTACACGTCGATCTGGGACCGGCTCTTCGGTACGCTCGCCGCCGACTACGACGAGCGCCGCCGGTCAACCGAGCCCGAGCCGTACGCGCTACCAGTTACGGGCTAACACGCCCCGCGCTCCCACGCGTCCGAAAAGGATTGCCCACCGTAGGTAGGATGCACACGGGGTAGCGAGGGCTGCCCGGCAGAGTGACGGGCGGGCGCCCGGAGGTGCCCCACGCCTCAGATATCGGTGGTGCCGAACAAACGGGGGAAACCATGTTCGAGCGGCTGGGCAGATTCGTCGTACGCAGGGCCTGGTGGGTGATTGCCGGCTGGGTGCTCGCGGCAGTCGCCATCGTCGTCACCACGCCGTCGTTGAGCGACATCACCTCCGCCGATCAGGGCAGCTTCCTGCCCCGCTCCTATGAGTCGGTGCAGGCCATCGAGCTCGCCAAGAGGACGTTTCCGCAGCAGGCCACGGCGACGGCGACCATCGTGGTCAAGCGCGCCGACGGGCAGCCGCTCACGCCGGCCGACGAGGCGAAGGTGGGCCAGCTCGCCCAGTCGCTCAAGGCCAAGAACATCTCGCACACGTCCGGCTACCTGACCGGCCCGCAGGCCGTCGCGCCGGACAAGTCGGTGCAGGTGGTGAACGTCGGGCTCGACGCGGTCGCCCCGGACGACCCGGCGCTGCTCGACGCCGTACGCGATCTGCGGGCGGCCATCGGTCCGGAGCTGGCGGGCAGCGGACTGACCGCGGGCGTGGCCGGCGACGTGGCGAGCTTCGTCGACAACGAGGACACCTTCAACCAGGCCTTCGCCGTGGTCGGCATCGCCACGATCATCCTGATCATCGGACTGATCCTGATCATCTTCCGCAGCCCCATTGCCGCGCTGCTGCCCGTGGTGGTCATCGGCGTGGTCATGGCCGTCACGAGCGGACTGGTCGCCGCGGCGGGTAAGGCGTTCGACCTCAACGTCAGCCAGGACCTGCAGACGGTGCTGCTGATCGTGCTGTTCGGCATCGGCACCGACTACATCCTGTTCCTGCTCTTCCGCTATCGCGAGCGGCTGCGTGCCGGGGACGACAAGCGCACCGCGATGATGGTCTCCGTCGAGCGGGTCGGCGAGGTCATCACGTCGGCCGCGGGAGCGGTCATCGTCGCCTTCCTCGTGCTGCTCCTCGCTTCCCTGGGCTTCTTCGGCTCGCTCGGCCCGGCGCTCGCGATCGCCGTCGGCGTCATGCTGGTCACCTCGCTCACGCTCATCCCGGCGATCGTCTCGTTGCTCGGCCGGTACGTCTTCTGGCCGTCCAAGGCGTGGCAGCGTGCCCCCAAGGCCACCATGGCGCGCCGCCTCGGGGCGGCCATCGGTCGCCGTCCGGCGCTCGTCGCGGCGGCATCCGGCGCCCTGCTGGTCGCGCTCGCCGCCGGATCCCTGGCCTACAAGGCCGACTACGACTTCAGCTCCGGCTTCCCCCAGGACACCGAGTCGGCGAAAGCGGCCGCAGACCTGCAGCGCGGGTTCGCCGCCGGCGCGCTCGCCCCGACCGAGGTCTACCTGACCACCTCCAACGGGTCGCCGCTGACCGAGCAACAGGTCAGCGACTTCGCGGCGGCCGCGGCCGGCGCCCCGGGAGTGGGCCGGGCGCAGCCCCCGGAGCGCAGCAACGACCCGAGTGTGGCCCGGGTCAACCTGTTGCTCGACGAAAACCCGGTCTCCAACGAGGCGATCACGCTCGTCCGCGACGAACTGCGCGACGCCCTGCACGCGGCAGCCCCACCCGGCACCCGGGCGGTGGTCGGCGGACCGACGGCGATCTTCGCGGACATCAACTCGGCGAACAACCGCGACCTGTCGGTGATCCTGCCGGTGGCGGCCGGCCTGATCGCGCTCATCCTCGCGCTGCTGCTGCGCAGCCTGGTCGCGCCGATCTACCTCGTGATAGCGGTGCTGCTCAACTTCGCCGCCACGCTGGGCGCCACGGTCTACCTCTTCCAAGGGCTGCAGGACAAGCCCGGGATCACCTTCCAGCTGCCGATCATCCTCTACCTCTTCGTGGTGGCGATCGGGACCGACTACAACATCCTGATGATCGCCCGACTGCGTGAGGAGGCGCGGGAGGGCAACGAGCCGCACGAGGCCGCAGCTATCGGAGTCGAACACGCCGGGCCGACGGTCGCGGCGGCGGGCCTGATCCTTGCCGGGACGTTCGGGGTGCTGATGCTCGCGCCGATCTCGTTCCTGCAGCAGATGGGCTTCGCGGTGGCGATCGGCATCGTGCTGTCGGCGTTCGTCATGTCGATGTTCTTCGTTCCGGCGCTGACCGCGCTGATCGGGCACAAGGCGTGGTGGCCGGGGCATGGGGACGAGCGGCCGGCCAGGGGACGGCACGCGTCGCCGGAGCCGGCGAGCGTGACGAAGGCGTAGCGCGAGTTTTCATCCCGGAGGATCTCGCCCTCCTCCGGGACGGGCTGACGCGCATCCTCGACGCGTACCGATTCAAGGTCGTCGAGGCGGTCGCCGACGGGCCGTCCGTGCTGCCGGCGCTCACCCGGCACCCAGCGGGACCCGTCAGCGGGTGAGCCGCCGGGGCCGGCCGGGCGGGCCGCCCGGCTTCGGCCGGTAGGCGGGTAGCCCGATGGCGATGGCGAGCATGCAGGCCGCACGGGTGTCGAACGCATCCGAGACGTCCTGGTCGCAGAACGTCAGGCCGGTGCCGCCGTGACCGAGGGTGAAGGCGGCCAGTTGCAGGCGGCCGGCAGCCACCCCCGCCTCGAACTGAGCGACCCGGTACCCGCGCTCGCCGTACCCGTCGAGCACCTGGTCGAGATCGGCGCAGGCGAAGTCGGTGTACGCCGAGTCGCCGCCGAGCGGCTGGTCGAGGCAGAGCCCCTGGCTCAACGTTCGTACCTCGGGCTCCGGCGCCGGCCGGCGCAGCTGCGGCGGGCCGTCGACCTGCTGGTACAGGCCCGGCTCCGTGCCGTGCACCGCGTGGACCGCGACCTCGTGGGAG
Source organism: Micromonospora sp. U56 (assembly GCF_018070095.1). Lineage (NCBI taxonomy): Bacteria > Bacillati > Actinomycetota > Actinomycetes > Micromonosporales > Micromonosporaceae > Micromonospora > Micromonospora sp. U56. The sequence goes on along the minus strand of NZ_JAGPYL010000039.1, from coordinate 43,559 downwards.
AGCAGGGTGGTCCCGGTCGGGGTCGCGTCGGCGGGGACCGTTCGGGTCGCGACGGCCATCGCCCAGTGCAGCAGTTCGGCGGGGGCGACCTGGCGGCGCATGCGCCGAGTGGAGCCGCGGCGCAGGATGACCGACTCGATCGGCTCGCTGCCGGCCGCCACCGGTGCGTCGACGGTGTCGGTGGCGCGGGGCAGGCCCGCGACGGCGGCCGCCCGCCAGCGGGTCACGTCGTCGCCCGTGGTGAGCTCACCGGCCTGCTGCACCCGGATGACCAGCGGGAAGTCGACCGGCGCGGGGGAGAGCGGCGTCGGCGGGAACTGCGGCGGAGGGGGCTCGACCGGTTCGGCGGCGGCGGTCGCGGTGGGCCGGCCGCAGGTGATCACCGCCACCGGGAACTCCGTCACGCCGTCGACGCCGAGCAGGCGAGACACGGCGGCGTCGACGAAGCCCAGCCGTACCCGCACGGGCAGCCCGTGGCCTTCGGCGACGGCGAGCAGATTCGCCACCATCGTCCCGGCGTCCCAGTAGACGTGCCGCCAGCCCCGCTCGGCGTACTTCCACGCGGTGCGCCACGGGAGGCCGGTGACGACGAGGGCGAGCGGGCTGGCCGCGACGTCCGGGTCGGCGGCGGCGTCGGCCAGCGCCCGGCGGTGGTCCCCGGCCGCGAGTGCCTCCAGGCCGAACACCTCCGGCGCGAAGTGGTACAGCCCGGCGTCGAGCCCGGCCACCTCGCCGGCCACCGCGTACATCTCGAGGGGGTGAAGGTTGCCGGCGGAGGCGGCGGCCCGGAACCAGAGGTCGTCTCCGGCGGTTCGGGTGACGCCGGCCGAGTAGAACAGCAGCCGGGCGAGGAGTTCGCCGTCGATGGTCGGGTCGCTGGGCGGTACCCGTCCGGACAGGGTCACCGCGGCCGGCGCCCCGGTCGGCGGCAGGTCGCGGGGGAGGGGGTGCACCGGTGCCCCGAGGTGGCGTTTGAAGGGCTGGGGACGGTTACTCGGGTCCATCGGGACGAACCCCGGGACACCCGGCGGCCGGGCGTCGCGACACTGGTTCGTCTGTTGGTGGTAGAGCCGGGTCACCTCGCCGGTGCGCATCCGCCGCACATACCCGCCGGCACCCGCCGTATGCCCGAACGAGCGCGGTGCCGGGTCCCCCACCCGGCGCGCAGCCGTCTCAGTTCGGTGCTGCCGTCGGCGGCAGGTACACCTCCCAGCCGGAGGTGGTGAGGTCCGGTACCGGGATCCGGTGCCAGTCCCTGGCCCAGCCGGGCGGTGCGGAGTTCCTGACCACCAGGGCGAAGCGTCCGGTCGCCGCGGCCTGCCGCAGCTGCGCGGTGCTCGCGTTGCGGTTGTATCCCCGGTCCTCCAGCGCCCGGCACCCCGCGTAGTAGGCGATCGGGATGGCCTCGTGGCCGGAGATCACACACGGCGGTCGCACCCCGTGCGACCGCAGGGTCTGGACGAGGCGGGCCCAGTCGCCGCGACTGCGGACCTGCTCCGCCACGACGTGGTGCAGGATGCCGGCCTGGATGGCGAGGTGGCCGGCGAAGCCCACCGCCACCACGGCGGCGACGACCCGCCGCCGCTGACCGACGGCCGTGGAGAACAACGCGGCGAGCCCCGGGATGGTGCCGACCAGAGCAACGGCGTAGGTCGGCAGCAGGAACCGGGGTGCGGAGTATCCGATCAGGAACAGGTAGGGGAAGGCCATGGCGGCGGCGACCACGAATGGCAGCCAGGCCGTCCGTGCCACGCCCGCCCGGTGGGCCGCCCGGACAGCCAGTGGCACCAGCACCGCCAGCGCCAGCCACCACAGCACCGCCGGCCACCGCACCGGGCTGCCGCACGGGCGGCACAGGATCGGCCCGTCCAGGGTGCTGATCACGTGCCCGAGGGAGAACTGCAGCTTCGTGCCGCCCTGCACGTGACCGGCCTGACGGACGCGCTCCAGGAGCCCGCCGTAGCGCAGCTCGGCCTCGACCGCCCACGGTGCGCCGCCGAGCACGAGGCCCGCGACCACTGCCGCGGTCAGCCGCCACCGCCGGAACGCGGGCACCGCGACGGTGGCGGCGAGCAGCGGGAGCCCGAGCCAGAAGGCGTCGGCCGGACGCATCAGGGCGGCCACGGCCAGGGCGGCGACGAGCCCGAGGTACGCCCCGGGCCGGGCTGGCTCGGCCACGGCCAGCAGGAAACACCCGACCGCTGTCACCGCCGCCATCGCCGTGTAGTGGTTGGGCATTGCGGCGTTCGCGTAGAACAGGGCGGTCCAGAGGCTCGCGTACAGCCCGGCGGCGATCGCGACGGTGCCGGGCCGCCGGGACACTCGCGACCACACCCAGAACGCCAGCCCGAGCGACGCCGTCGCGGTGACGGTGAGGAACAGCCGGAGGGCGACGGTGGAATCGAGCCAGGACGCCACGGGCCACACCAGCAGGGTCACGCCCCGGGCGCGCGGTGCGCTCATGAATGCCGGCGGCGCATGGTTGCCGTGCTGGCTCACATAGACGACCTCGTCCCAGCCGAGGTCGAGACTGGCCGGCACCGCGACCAGCGACGCGGCGGCGAAGATCACGCACACCGCGACCAGGGGTCGCGCGCCGGACCGGGATGTCACGGATGCGCACCTCGCTCGACGAGTCACGCCAGGCCGCGCCCAGCGAGGCGGGTGGGGATTGCCCGAGCAGTCCTCACTTTAGTGGGAAACGGGACCTACTGGGTCTTATCCGCGAGTCCTGGGTCTTCTCCGCGAATCGGCCGTCGGTCAGACCTTGATCGGTCCGTAAGCCGGTGATCTGCTCGGGGGAGCCGATGCCGAGTGGGGCACGGCGCTCTCGGGCGTCACGTGAATCAAGGGCCGCAAACAGCCAGTAGGTCCCCGACCGGAGACCGGCGACGCGCTGCGGGCCCGGCTCACCGCTCGCTGGAACCGGTGGCGCTGAGCCGGAAGGCGAGGAGGGCCAGCAGCGGCTTGTGCGTGCCGCCGGCCGTTCTGCTGATGCAGGCGCAGCGAGGTCAGCCGGTCCAGAACTTCCTAGCGGATGCTCATGCGGCGATGGCCCGGGCGGCGGCGTACGTGTCGGCGGGGAGCGGGTGGTGCAGCCGCCAGAGGATCCGCATCGGCCGGTCGCCGGTGTGCTCCTGGTACGTCATTGGCCCGGCGTACAGGTACGGCGGCGCGCCCAGGTCGCGGTCGGCCACCTTGCTCTCCCGAACGAAGAGGTGCACCGTCGACCCGCGCTCGGCGTGCTGGATGTAGCGCTGTCCGGTCCCCGACGCCGACGACGTGGTGCTCTGCGACTCCCACTGGAACAGGCTGTCGGTGATGGCCCGGTCGGCGTACATCGTCGTGGGGGAGTAGTGCTCCTCGGACTTAACCAGAGTGACGAAGAAGAGGTCGGACTGCTCGTCCGGCAGCCACTTCACGCCTTCGCGCAGCGACCCCGGGTTCGCCATCCCGAAGGCCGCGCACGCCTCGTTGCGGCTGTAGCGCGCGTGCACCCGCAGCGGCACCCGCGCCGACTCCGGCTTCACCGTGACCCGGTGGATGCGGTCTCGCAGCACCTCGGCGACCTGGCGCATCTCCGTGCAGCGCGCTGGCTCCGCCCAGAGCCGCTTGAGCCGGGCATCGCGCTCGGTCAGCGGCACCGACGGCCCCCAGAGACTGAAGTGCAGCATGTCCAGCAGCCGTCCGCCGCCCGTGTGTTCGCCGCTCGCGACCCGAGCCAGCAGGTCCAGCCGGTCCACGTCGTCGATGTGGAGCATCCGCCCGATGGCCCGTCCGAGCTCGCGGTCGTCCGGCCCGGCGGTCGAGGTGTCGATGCCCGCCAGGCGCCGCAGCCCGGCCCACCCGCCGATGCTCGCCGACCGGTAGACGTCCTCGATCTCCAGACCGCTCTCCCGCAGGAACTCGGCCAGGCTCACGTCCCCGAGCTGCCGCAGCTCCGCCACCAGGCCGTTCTTCGAGGTCGGCAGGGCCGACTTCAGGTTGGCGAGCACGACCTCCTTCGCCACCCGGTCCAGCTCGACGTGGCAGCCGCTCGGTAGCGACGGGAAGCCATCCCGCACGGCCGCCTCGACGGCCCGACGGCTCACCCCGGTCAGCGCCCGCCAGCGCAGGTCGAACCGGAAGTTGGCGTTCTGGCCGCCGATGAAATCGAGCACGGTCAGGCAGGGCTTGTCGTCGTCCAGGCGCAGACCACGACCGAGCTGCTGCAGGAAGATCGTGGCGCTCTCGGTGGGCCGCAGCATGAGGATCGTGTCGACCATCGGCAGGTCGACGCCCTCGTTGAACAGGTCGACAGTAAAGAGCACCCGCAGCTCACGGTTGCGGAACGCGGTTAGCAGGGCCTGCCGACCCGCGGCGTCGACCCGCGAGGTCACCGCCGCCGATGGTACGCCGTGCTTGGTGAACCAGTCCGCCATGAACTCGGCGTGCCCGATGCTTACGCAGAAGCCGAGCGCCCGCATCCGCCCTACGTCGGCGGTGTCGCGGACCGCCCGCAGGATCATCCGGGCCCGGGCGTGGTTGCCGGTGTAGACGTCGTCCAGCTCGGCCGGGTCGTACCCCTGCCCGCGCTTCCACCGCAGCTGCGACAGGTCGACGTCGTCATGCAGCCCGAAATACTGGAACGGCGCCAGCAGCTGCCGCTCCAACGCCTCCCACAGGTGCAGCTCCACGGAGGCGCGGCCGTCGAACCACCGGCGCACGTCGCCGCCGTCGCTCCGGTCGGGGGTCGCCGTCAGCCCCAGCAGTACGCGCGGCCGCAGCCGCTCCAGCAGCCGCGCGTACGTCGGCGCCTCGGCGTGGTGGAACTCGTCCACGATCACCATGTCGTACGCCTCGGGGTCGATTTCGTGCCGGTGCAGCGACTGGATCGAGGCGAAGACGTACTTCCAGCCCTTTGGCCTATCGCCGCCGACGAGGGTCTCGCCAAAGCTCCCGTCTCCCATCACCTGCCGGAACACCGAGCGGCTCTGCCGCAGAATCTGCTCCTGATGGGCGACGAACAGCAGCGAGTCGACGTGGCCTGCCTTGCGCAGCCGCCGGTAGTCCAGGCCGGCCACCACGGTCTTGCCGGTGCCGGTCGCCATCACCACCAGGTTCCGCCAGCGGCCGTGTACGAGCCGCTCGGCGTCCAGGTCGTCGAGGATTTCCTGCTGGTACGGGAACGGCCGGACGTCCAGGTTCGCGATCTCGGTTGGCGCCTCGTCGGGGCGCTCGCCGCGCAGCGCGATGCGCAGCCGCTCGGCATCCTTTGCCGGGTCGTACGCCTCGAAGGCCGAGTCGTTCCAGTAGTCGGTGAACGTCGCATCGAAGGTGTCGATGACGTGCGGCTGCTCAAGGTTGGAGATCCTGACGTTCCACTCCACGCCGTCCACCAGCGCGGCCTTGGACAGGTTCGACGAGCCGACGTACGCGGTGGTGGTGCCGTTGGTGCGGCGGAACAGCCACGCTTTGGCGTGCAGCCGAGTGGTCCTGGTCTCGTACGAGACCTTGATCTCGGCGCCCAGCTCGGCGAGCCGGTCGAGGGCCCGCTGGTCGGTGGCGCCCATGTATGTCGTGGTGATGACCCGCAGCCGGCCGCCGCGGGCGATCAGGTCGCGGATCGCGGGCTCGACGATGCGCAGGCCGTGCCACTTGATGAATGCGCAGAGCAGGTCGACCTCGTCGGCGGAGGCCATCTCGTGGGTGACCTCGTGGCCGATGCGTGGCTGATGGCGACCGTTAACCAACAGGGCGCCGGTGGAGAGCGGGGTGGTGGGGCGTGTCGGGAACGTGGCGGTGGCGGGCGGCGCCGGCGGGGCCGCGATGGCGTGGAGCAGGTGCTTGGCGTCGGCGACCTGGTCGTCGGCACCGACCGCGCGCGGCTCGACCGCCGCGATGCTCTCGGCGATCCGGTTGGCCACCTCGACCTGCCGGGCGAGCTTGTCGTCGCCGCCGGGCACTGCGAGCAGCGCCCGGCGGGCGAGGGTCGCGATGTGCCGGGCGAGGACGTCATGCGCTTCGGCCGGGTCGAGCTTGTCGTGCTGGACCAGGGCGGGGTCGAGGTGCTGGAGCCGTTCGGCGATTTGCTGGGTGATCAGGTGCTCGTAGATACCCTGCTCAAGATCCGTCACCCCGTGAAGCTAACCAGCCGACAACCCACTGCGCTGCCCCGTGGGATCCATCTGCGGTTACCCGGGCTCTGGATGGTTCGCCACTTGCTTCCTTCTCACGCTGTCCCCGCTGCCCGCGGCTCGCAAAACCTCAGAAGCGGGAGCGAAATTTCGGATGAACAGCTCCCGCAGTTGAAGAAACCCCAACTGCGGGGTTGCTGGACCAATGAACCCATGCGTAGTGTGAGCGCGTAACCCAGCTGATGGAGGTATGAAGGTGACTTTTGTGGTATCGGAGGGCGTTCCCATCCAGCTGATGCCGTTCCGCCCCTACGCGGCAGTGGGCGTGATGACCTGGGGCACGCTCTTGACTCTTGTGCCGGACCCGGTCAGGGAGGAGAACGCGACCGCGCTCCGGAGCGATCGCAAGCTGCGTGAACACGCGGAGCTCCGGTCTGAAGTGCAGCGTCTGCTGAAGGGGACGGCGAAGGGCAAGAACGTCAAGCCGTATGCGGCCTACATCGCTGCAGGGCTTCGCGGCGAACTCAATAAGGCATGGTCGTCGCCTCCCATCTGCCTGTGGTCCTCTCGCACCCTGGAACCGGTAGACGGGGTGGCGTCGCTACCTCTAGGGGTCCCCATCGTGGCCATTGATGGTGAGACGCAGGTCGCAGCGATGCACGCGATCATGAATGATCCAGCAGCGTTCGACCTGGACGAGGCGACGATCGGCAAGACGCCAGTGGCCTTCGAGATCTACTGGAATATCACCACTAGCGATGCCCGGCAGATCTTCCATGATCGCAATCTGTTCGGGGTATCGGTTGCCAAGACCCTTGCGCTTTCGATGGACCAGCGCGACTTCGGCACCACCATCGCTCAGCGCGTTTTGTCGATTACCGAGGTCTCGGTCGGTGGCAAGACTGAAAGCTTTAGTCACTTCGTAAATTCGCGCAAACGACAGCTGGGACAAAGCGATTCGGAGTGGATGACCCTCTCCGCACTCCGCTCCCTCTGTGTAACGGTCCTCCTCGGTAAGCCGGGCATCGAGGCGACATCAGGCACGATCGAAAAGGCGGATCTGCCCGGCCTCGATCCGCAGACAGCACTCAATGAGGTTTCTACCGCTGTCTCTAATCTCGTGCGAACCTTCTCGGATGACCTTGCCACAAGGTCTGCCTTGACGGCGCCCGCGGTGCTCGCCGGTGTCGGTGCAGCCGCCCACCGAACGACCAGCTGGACGAGGGAAGAGCCGCGGCTCACGAGTGAACAACTCCACTCACTCCTTCGCCAGGTTCGATGGGAGCGTGAAGAGAAGTACTGGGAGGGCGTGGCAGCTAAGCGGACCGCGAGTGGAGGCCTCTCGTTCGCTGGCGGCGCGAAGGATTCGGGTCACCGCGTCTGCGATGCCATCATTAACCCAGACTCTGAACTCGGCAAGCGTATCCGGGGTCGGTAGCAAGGAAGGCGCGAAATGCGTCGGCCCCTTGTCCTACGACTACCCGTCCTGGCCGTCTGGCGAGGGCGGGTAGCTTGCTGCGGGCGCGGTCGGGTGGGGGATTTGGTTCGGTCATGGATCAGTCCAATTCACTAGGATCGATCCGGGCCTTCACCTCCGCGTGCTCGGCCAGCAGATAGAGCAGGTTGGAGCCATCGATCAGCTCCAGGGGTTTGCCGGAGGCGAACTCGTAGGAGGCCGGGCCGTAGCCGCTCGTGGTCACGAGGATGCCCTTGGACGCACCCTCGTTCTGCAGAGTGCCGAAGAGGTCACGGACCGAGGACACGTCGACCGTGTTGCGGTACCGCTTGGCCTGGATGACGACCTTGCCACCGAAGATCGGCCGAGGATCGAAGGCGACGCAGTCGACACCACCGTCCCGTGACGGGCGCGTCTGCTTGGTGTCCAGGCCCATCTTGGCGAAGAGGTTCTGGATCAGGCTCTCGAACTCCGTCGGCGTGAGCTTGAGCAGGTTGGGCCGCTGGTCGAGGTCGGCCAGCACGTCGACCTCGTCGACGAACCGCTTGTCGACCATGTCGAACTCCAGCACCGGCCGCACCGGCGCCAACTCCGCAGGACGCTTCGACACCGAGGCGTTGAGGTGCTGAAGGCAGGCGAGGGGTTCGACGAGGTTCAGATTCAGGTCGGTGAAGACGTCGCGGGTGGTCCGCAGTGTCACCAGGCACGGCTGGACGGCGGCGCCGGTCCGAGGATCGGTCGTGTCGACGATGCCGTTGAAGACGACCGTCTCCACCAGCCCGGAACGGTCGGCCTCGAACAACTCGTGCACTGTCCGCAGCGTGACCTGGGCGACGAGGTTCGCGTACCGTTCCTTGATCTCCTTGACGGGGCGGGCGGCGGTGGTGACCTCGTCCCGCGCCTTGACGTAGCGGTACTCCCGCACGGCGGGAACCACGTCCAGCGTCGGCAAGTGGTACTCCACCACCAGCTGACGAGACTCCGGGACGTAGGCCAGGCGATAGCGCTGCGGGAAGTCGTCGGGGTAGACCGAGTTGCCCAGCACCATGCCGAAGTACTCCACCACTGCGGCCGGGTCGGCGGCGGCCACGGCACCTGCGAACCGGTCGATCTCGGCGTTGTGCGCGCTGATCTCGGCGTCGAGTTTGGCGCAGTGCTGCTGATAGCTCTGGTAGGCGCCCGACAGGCGCCGTTGGCGATCGGCTTCGGCGGCGGCATGCTGAGCCTGAGCCTGCCCGAATGCCTCCTGCGCTCCTGCGAGCTGCTGCTGATACCTGGCCTGCCCGCCGAACATCTTGCCCAGGCCGCTGGGGGCAGGAGGCTCGAGGGCCCGCCAATCCGGCGGTGGGAGGGGAGTGCCGAGGGCCCCAGGGTTGAATGGTGGATGCGTCACCGACTTCCGCAGGCGTCGAAAGTCAATGTGGTCGTCGACGTCGAGGGTCGCCGCCAGGAGGTTGTCCAGCTCCTCGAGGTGGGCCTGGAGATCGGAGTTGTCCGCCGCCACCTCGGCGAGGCGCGCTTCGACATACAGCCGTTTCCGCTCCCGCTCGTCGGCGGCACTCGCGCGCTGTGCCGCCTTCATGGCACGCTCCGCTTCGCGGCGCAGTTGCTGATGATGCCGGTACGCCGCGGCTTGAGCCTGCTTCTGGGCGCGTACCTGTCGCGCGTGCGCCCGCTGCATCTCCTTGAGGATGCCCACGTCAGTCCTTGAGTCGCGAGGGATGCGGAGCCGACACCATAGCCAGCGATCGACCAGCCCGACACCCTGCGCAACTCCGGGCTGACGGCCTGGCCGCCAGTTGATGACCGTCTTGCCCTAGCTGAGGTTGCTTTCGATGTCAGATCCAAGACACATCGACCATCAATCGATGGAACGTGTGAAGTGGGCGTCCGCCGCCTGGCTGAGGCACCGGGCGAAACCTCAAGCTGCCGGCGGAAGCAAGACCTTGCCCCTGAGCTGGGCTAACCCTGCCCAGCCCGTCGGTCGTTGCCTTAGGCAATTCTGGCGGTCAAGGCCCTTGACAAGGCGCAACAGTCCAATGCCTGGCATCTGAACGGCCAAACACTCGGGGTCCCGCCGGCAGGACTCTTCCCGGTAGTGTCCGGGGACGCCTTGTGGGGAGGTGGGGTCGGTGCTTGCTGGGTTGGAAGTACCGCCCGCGGTTGAAGCGGAGCGGGTGATCACGGCCGTGCTGGCAGACCTGCGCTCTGGCAGCCATCGTGGGGTGGTGGTCGACTCGCCGCCCGGGGCCGGCAAGTCGACCCTGGTGGTGCGTACCGCCGTCGAACTGGCCGCCACCGGCGAGCCGCTGGTCACAATTGCGCAGACCAACGAGCAGGTCGACGACCTGATCGACCGCCTGGCGCGCAAGGCGCCCGAGCTACGCATCGGCCGACGGCAAAGTAGCGCTCCCGCTGGTCCCCAAACTCCCGTTCCGGGACTTGAAGGTGCTACAAGCAAACCGGCTGCAATCAGTCACCGAGGTTAGTCGAAGGCAAGTCATTTGCGACGGGTTGCGGGCACTCGGTGACCTGCCAACCCCGGCGGTAGTGGGCACGAGTGGGGGGAGCTTCAGAAATGTACAACCGCGGAGCCGAATGGCGGAAATGGGATTTACACGTCCATACGCCTGACTCGATTCGGCACAACTATTCCGGTGCTGATCCATGGGACAGATTTCTGACAGAACTTACTCAGCTCCCCCCGGAAGTAACCGTTCTTGGGATTAACGATTACTGGTTCTTGGATGGCTACAGACGGGTTCGCGCTGAGTTTGAAAGCGGGCGTTTGCCGAACATCGATGAAGTCTTCCCTGTCGTCGAGGTTCGCACCGAAAACTTTGGTGGAGTTGACGGGAAGCTGAGGCGCATCAACTTACACTTTATCTGCGACCCCGCGTTATCGGCAGATGTAATTGAACGACAGCTGATTGCTTCGCTCAAGCCTACGTATCGCCTTAAGAGCGACGACCCGTATGAGACATGGAGCCAAGTGGTAACTCGTGAATCACTCTCTGACCTCGGAGGGAGTATCAAGAGTCAAGCGCCACCGGCCGAATTGCATAAGTATGGTTCCGATTTAATCGAAGGTTTCAACAACGTTTGCGTATCTTTCCATGACTCTGTGAGATCCGTGCGCGAGAATAGCGCACTATCTGACCACGTACTTATTGCCGTAGGCAAGACGGAATGGGCAGCGCTGAAGTGGAACGACCAGTCAATTGCTACAAAGAAGACTCTACTAAACTCGGCCGACGTCGTTTTCACGGCGGCCGGAAGTCGCGAAGAGTTCGCAAAATCATGCAATGCCCTTCGGGAGGCTAAGGTAAACTCCCGGCTATTAGATTGCAGCGACGCGCACACGTGGAAGGATGCGGAAGAAAAGGACCGATTGGGCAATACGCTAACATGGATCAATGCTGACCCCGTCTTCAAGGGTTTGCAGCACGCCATCCAAGAGTACGATCACCGCGTTACGGTAGATCCTCGCCCTGTGATTCTGGAAAGACGCGCAACTCGACCTACAACTGTGATCGACAAGGTTGTTATCCGTCCGAACCCGGCAACTAACGCCGACCATCGGCTCTTCAACTGTGACGTGGCGCTAAATCCGGGTTTTGTTGTTATTTTGGGCAACAAAGGGCAAGGCAAGTCGGCTCTGTTGGACATTATCGCGGCCGCAGCCAACAGTGATCGATACGAGGATTACTCCTTCTTGACTCCGGCAAGGTTCCGGCGCAAAAGCGGAGAAGCACAGCATTACGAATCAGAGATAACGTGGGCAGATGGTCATACTGCCACCGTCCGTTTGAGTGAACCATTCACTTCCAAAGAGCCAGTAAGGGTGGACTACCTACCCCAATCTCTTATCGAGAGAGTGTGCCTAGCCGATCCCTATAGTAAGCAGGAGCGGCAGTTTGAGGCAGAAATTGAGCGTGTAGTATTCGGCCACATCTCTCCGGGTGATCGCGGTAATGCCACCTCTCTGAAACAGTTTCTCTTGGAGCGTTCGGGAGAGGCGTATCACGACCTTGGTGGGGCTAGAGCGAAGATCGCAGAAGCGGCCAGGCAGTTGATGCATTATGAGGACCGAAGGGCAGAGCTTGAGGGCCTTGATCTAGACGCTCGCCTCCAAATGTTGAGGCTTCAGGTAGCTGAAATTGAGCAGGAGCTGACGGTGCGCGAAGGCGAGTTGGTGGCGCTTCGTACAGCGGCAGGCGCTGAGGATCTGCAAGCTGAGCTTGACGGCTTGAAGGAGACTCGAGAAACACTGGTTGAACAGAAGAGGCTCAAACTTCAGGATATTCGCGAGCACGAGAGTAGCATCGAGGACGTATTTCGTTTAGAGTCGAAATTTTTGGAACACCTGGAAACCGCGCTTGCCACGGCTCAAGAGCTATCCCGAAGGATGGGATTAGGGGAAACCGCTCTCTTTAGTGTTGATTTTCGCGATGAGGAGATCGAGGATTGGCGCGCAAGGGAAAGTAAGGCGGTGCATGACGCACGTAACGCAGTTACTGATCCTTCAAATGGAGTCGACGTCCGCATAGAAGGGGTCGAATCGAAGATCCGCGAAATCAGCCACGAGCTGCAGCAGCGAGCTCAGGGTTCGGAAGATCTCTCGAGGAGCGTCGACGATCTCGCTCAACGTCGAGAGCACCTGCTCGGCGATGTCGCCAACCCCAACTCCTTGCGGGGAGTCGAAGCGCTTGCTGACGAACTCCGTGGAATTCCAGCTGAGGATAAGCGCGCCCGGGACGCGCTCAAAGCAGCGTTCTTCGAAGCTCACAATGCTGCGATGTCAATATTTGCAATCCAGAGGGCAGCCTATGCTGACGCGACTAACTTCGTCTCGACGCATGATCTTGCTAACCAAGTCGGTCTTGAATTCGCAGTCGAGTTGCGCGTAAAGGGCTTTACGTCATCGTGGAGCGATATAGTGAACAAGCAGCGCCTGTCGGATCTTCATGAGGTATTTGAGTCGCCAGGTAAAGAGAGCATCCTTGAAGGTGTAAACCTTGCTTCTGCGGATGAGCTGTTTTTGGCTCTCCTGCACCTACAAGACCGCATTGGTCGCGAAAAAGGCCAAAAAGCTGGAGCTGTTCGACGACTGTCATCTGTAGTTCGTTCCAGCTATTCTGTCTCTGATTTGCTGGCGGCTCTTTATGATCTCAAATGGCTTGAAGGTGAGTATGTGATTCGATCGTTTAGGGCCGAGCTATCCGAACTTTCTCCCGGACAGCGAGGCTTGGTGTTGCTTATGTTCTATCTGCTGATAGATAAGTCCGATAGGCCTTTGCTGTTGGATCAGCCTGAAGAGAACCTCGACAATCAGACCGTTAGGGAGTTACTTATTCCTGCGTTGCGTGCCGCAGTCGAGCGTCGCCAGGTTGTCGTTGTTACGCACAACCCAAATCTGGCCGTCGTTGGGGATGCTGACCAACTCGTAGTGGCTGCGCTGAATAGTGGCGCCTTCTCATATGAGTCAGGGTCGCTTGCTCAAAGGTCGATCGGCACCCAGTCAATCGACGTACTTGAGGGCACGAGAGCGGCTTTTGATAATCGAGAAGAAAAGTACGATAGAGTAGTCGGTCGGACGTAAGTGCCCGAACTTACTGACGGGTTGGCTAAGGCAATAGATCATCTCCCAGCCATCGCTGCGGCTTCCGCCTGCTCTATCAAGCCCAGTACTTCGTTCGCCAGGCGGGCGCGACAGTGAGGGTCACGGATGAGTCATGGTGGTCGCTCGCGCCATCCCAGCGGGGGGCAATCGCGCCCGCCTCACGGGCGATTGCCACGCCCGTGGTCATGTCCCAGGTGTGGTTTGACAGGGTGAGCGCCGCGTCGATCCTGCGGCGAGCTACGCCAGGTCAAGCGCTGCCGTGCCGGTCATTCGCACTCGCTGCACTGGAGCCGGGCTGTCAGCGCAAGCCACCTAGCCGGTTCCTGGGCGCCGCGTCCGCACCGACGGCGTGATCGCCGATCGCGACGATGGCCTTGCCCGGACTGCTGGTGCCGCTGACCGTGATCGGCTTCCCGTTCGCCTGCGCGCTGTCGCCCTTAGTGGCGGTGTACCGGCCGCCGAGGAAGGGCAGAGCAGCTCTGCGTTCGAGGTAGCTGACCGAAGCAGCCATGAGCCCGGAGGCGCTCGCGCGCCACCCTTCGGATTATCTGCCGGCTCGATCGGCGACGAAGACGCCGCGGCCGGGTGCGCCAACGACGATTCCGCGATCGCGCAAGAGGGCGATCGCGCGAGCCGCCGTCGAGAAGGAGACGGAGTAGAGGTCGGCGAGCTGCGAGTACGACGGCAACTTGGCGCCGGGCTCGTACTCGCCAGTGCTGATCCTTTCCGCGATGTCGGCGGCGATGTCGGTATAGCTGAGCGGGATCGGGGACACGTAGATCCTTTCGGGCTGGCACCTCAGTCCGATCCTCTCACCTCGTCCTCGTGGTTGACCTATAGCGCCTAGTGACATAGGTTGCCCTTGAGTCGATCGGGTTGGCACCAGAACGGCTCGTCCGGGCACCTATGCCCGATCAGTGCCGGGGCGGCGCGGCGACGCTGCCCCGGCACGCGAAGCAAGCGCGCCGCGTCCACCGGCGCACCCAGCGACACGTGTGGCAGAAGGAAGAACCGCCGCGGCACCGGTCGCGGCGCATCAGCAGGCCCGGGGTGGGTGCTGGGCTCCGGTCGGTACGGACGCGCGGTTGCACCGACCGACCCCGCCCGCCTCGGCGCCGCAACAGCCGTTTAAGGAGGGCCATGGACTCGATCGAAGAGATCCTCGGCGAACTACCCTTACCGCCCTACGTCACGGTCGAAGACATCGGCTTCGCCGTCAAGGCGGTCACCGTGCAATTCGCCGAGCAGGGGCCCGACGGTCCGCGGTGTCGCAACGACCGTGCACCCAACCCTTGTCGGCTGCGCCGCTGGGGCCGCCGCCAACGCGGCCTCACCAACCGACAGATCCGCGCGCTGATCGACGAGCAGAAGGCGCCGCAGCGATGATCTACGTGACCGGGGAACGCCTGCACCCGCATCACGCCCGCGTTGCCTCCTTCGACACCCGCTGGCGCGGCCTCGACCCCGCCCAGGTGCACGACTACCTCAACCGAGTAGCCGACGAACTCGAACGCCTGCACCGCGAGCTGACCACGGCAAACACCGAGGCGGAACGCATACGCCAAGCGCTGCGGCAGTGGCAGTCCCGGCACACCAGCTGCCGCCAGACAGATCCAGGTTCACCGAACAGCCGGTGGCAACGATGACCTCACCCCGCTGGATCATCCACCTTCCCACCACCCTGGCCAGCCTCGACGGGGCCATCACCCTCGCCGTGGCCCTGCGCGACTCGCTCGGCCACGTCACCGCCATCGACTTCGGCGAGACCACCCTCAGCGAGGAGGATCGCCAGTTCCTGCGTAGCCGAGTCTGGTGCGACGCCAAGCTCGACGGGGTCGACCGCTGCCGACGTCGCGATGAGCACGACGGCCCGTGCGTGGCCATGGATGAGGGCCCACCCCGGTAGCCTCCAGGGATGCCCGACGCCACCCACGACGACCTGCTGGCCGGCTTCACGGCTCCCCAGCCGTACACCATGGAGGCCGGCGCCGGCGCTCCCCGCGCACCCGGCGTGCACGTTGTCCTCGATGGCGGCGTGGTCATCTATGTCGGTCGGACCAGGCGGGGTCTGCGGCATCGCCTCCGGCAGCACCCCACCCGGCGACAGCGAGTCGTCGGTGCTGCACGAGCAGGTCGGCCAGGAGCTCGACAAGCTCGGTCCCGTGGCATCGACCAAGGACATCGCCGGCTGGCTCGGTCGGTGCGAGGTCCGCTGGCAGGAAACCGACAACCCGGAGGGCAGGAAGGAAGCCTAGACCGTCGGGCGGATCACTGAACGACCTCGACCGTCGAGGCCGCCTTTCGGTAGGTAGCGAGCATAGCCCCGGCGAGCGCAGGAGTTGCCGCGAGCGTGACGGCGGAGCTGACGTCGTGGTCGGCACCGTCTTGATCGATGACAGCGGCTCCCGATTCCCGCGCAATGACGACCCCGGCCGCCATGTCCCACGCATGATTGGACAAGGTCAGCGCCGCGTCGAGCCGGCCCTCCGCCAGCCATGCCAAATCGAGTGCTGCGCTCCCAGTCATGCGTACGCGCTGTACTTCGGCGGCGAGCTGGGCGGTTAGGGCGAGGCGCAACCGGTTTCTTGCCTCGGCGTCCGAACCTACGGCGTAGTCCCCGATGGCAACGATCGCCATGCCAAGATCCCTGGTGCTGCTGGCCCTGATCTCCTGTCCGTTCGCGGCGGCGCCATCGCCCTTGGCCGCGGTGTACCGCGATGCCAGGAAGGGCAAATCGATAACGCCGAGTACGGCCTCGCTCCTGTGGACGAGCGCGAGCGAGACGGCGCACAAGGGCAGACGCCGAACGAAGTTCGCCGTGCCGTCGATCGGATCGAGGACCCACTGCATATCAGTCGAGCCCGTAAACCCTTCCTCCTCGCCGAGGAATCCGATCTCAGGCGTTTCAGCGCTCAGGAACGCCCGCAGGTCGCGTTCGATCGCGAAGTCCAGCTCCGAGGCGAAGTCGCGGTCGCCCTTCACCGTCAACGCGCCTGGGGACCGGTGCCGCATCGCCTCCGCGGCGCGATTCACGGCCTCGACTGCGATCGGCAGCAGCTCCCGGTATTCGCTCACAGCCGCCGCCCGCGCTGCCACTGCGACTCGAAGACCTGCTCGAACACCGGGTACAGCCCAGTGCCTTGCGGGTCTCGGCGGATGACGAAGGCGGGGGAGTCCACTCCACGGCTCTCCGTCAGGTAGGGCTGCGCCACACACAGATCGTCCACGAGCACGATATTGAAGCGAAGCGTCTCGTCGTACGTCGCCAACCCCATGCTGTCCTGGAGGTCGGCGGGAAGCCGGTCGCGGACCCGAAGCAGCGTCTCGACGTTGAGCTTGGTCAGCGCCGACAGTTGCCCGGGCGCGAAGCCTTCCTCCACCTCCCGAGCCTGGATAGCGGAGCCGGCGGGGTCGAGGAACAGGCAGCGAACGTGGGCACCGTTTTCCAGCAGACCGTTCCAGCGCCGGTCGGCGTAGTCCTGGCAGAGCATGTTGAGGGACAGGCCGACCGCCCGAATGTCCTGGGCGCCGTCGAGGAGCTGGTCAGCCGGAAGGCGCGCGGAGAGCTGAGACCGGCTGGGGTAGACCGCCGTCAGGCCGGCGAGGCCATCAGAGGCTGGCGGGACTGGGCCCTCGCTCAGCGCATCGAGCGCGAGCATCACATCCCCCGGTGGCGTCTCGCTGGTCTCCCAACGCAGCACCACCTCGGCGCTGGGTCGCCAGCCGAGGGGCGAGGCCAGCACATCGGCGAAGCTGTCAGGGCTCAGCCCGGCAGCGGCCCGGACCACACCCACCCGCTGACGCGCCACCGCCCCCAGGTCCGACCGAGTCGCGCCGGCCGGCGGCAGTGCCTCGCCGACGTGGAGCGCCGCGACGAACCGGTCGCGAACGTCAGTGCCCGCCTTGCCTAGCGCCGTGTCGAGTGCGGCCTGCATCTCCGGACGCGGACGAACGCCATCCTGCCCGGCCTCCCACTTTGACACGGTCCGCTCAGCAACGCCCAGGTGCGCCGAGAAGTCCCGGATGCTCATCCGTAGGGCTTGGCGCAGCGCTCGTGTTTCCCGGCCGGTCCACCGGTGCACGGTCGTCATCGTGCCGCCTTCGATCACGTCGAGATCGGTCATTGGGCAGCCTAGCGCCGGCAGGTGCAGTGCAGTTACCGCGGAGGTGCATTCCGTGGTCATGTTGCCTTCCCGGCCGCCTGACCAGGGTGGATGCATGGCCCGGGGCGGGTGCCGGGCTCCGGCCGCGTCGACCCGAACGACGACGACCGTCCCCGCCCGCCCCGGCGCCACTCCACGCACCACGACGCCGGAGGCGCCCACCCATGTCCGCCGTACTCGCCGATTTCCCCGTCCTCACCCCGGTCACCGACGAGGACCTGCTCCTCGCCGCACGGGCGGTCCGCGTCCACGTCCCGGAGAGCTGGCCGCACGGCCTGCTCTGCCGCAGCGAACGCGTTCCGTACCCGTGCCGCCTGGCCCGCTGGGGCCGCGCCACCCTCGCCGCCGCCGGCCTCACCGAGGAGGAGATGGCGTGACCGAGTCGGAGGTACGCGAGGCGGTCGCCCACTGGCTGAGCCTGCTCGCGGCGGACGCGGAGCTGTCCCCGTACCTGATCGGGGTGAACCGGGACCGGCTGACGGCGCACCTGGCGCGGTCGCTCACCACCGCGCCCGGCGGCGGAGCTTTGCTCGACGGGTGGGGCGGCCTGGGCTGGTCCGAGGCGCAGCACCGGCGAGCACTTAACTACCTGGCTCGGCTGTGGGAAGAGCGTGGTGAGCCGACAGCCGCAATTCCGGCCGCGAGCGCCGACCAGTTCTGGGCGGCGGTGGAGGACCGCTGCCCGGGCCTACTGCCGGAGCGGGAGGCACCCCTGGTCCACGCCGCGCTGGACCGCCTCATGACCGGTGGCGACGACCGCGCCCGGCGGTTGGCGCTGCTGGCGGTGCTCGGCCGCGCGTACCGTCACTATGGCCTGCGCCCGACGCACGCCGCGACCCTCCAAGAGGCGTTGGGAACCAGCAAAGGGTGGACAAAGGCGTGGCGGCTGGTCGAGTGGGCCGCCGCGCGGATGGGCGACGGCCCGGCCTGGTGGCCGGCCGAGGTGCTCGACCACGACCGGGCCTGCGACGGCGTCGCCATCCTCACGGTACGGCCGTGGCGGCGGCTGCCGCATCGGCCCGGCCAGGCGGTGCCGGTCTGCACGCCGCGCCGGCCCGGCCGGTGGCGCTGGTACTGCCCGGCGAACGCGCCGCGCCCGGACGGCACCGTCGAGCTGCACGTCCGCGCGGTCCCCGCCGGCGCCGTCTCCACCAGCCTGGTCCACGAGGTGAGCCCCGGAGAGCTGCTCCACCTCGGTCCGCCCATGGACACTGGCCTGCACCTGAGCGACGAGCGGGACCTGCTCCTGGTTGCGGGCGGCACCGGGCTGGCGCCGCTGCGCGCCCTGATCGAGCAGGTCGCCGCCGCCCCGGACGGCCGGCGGGTGACCCTGGTCGTCGGGGCCCGCACGGTCGCCGACCTGTACGACGCGGTCAGCCTCGACAAGCTCCAGTGCGCCCACGACTGGCTGCGGATCGTGCCCGTGTTCTCCCACGATCCCCTCGCCGAGCCGGGGGAACGGGGCGACGCGCTCACCGTCGCCCTCGACCACCTGCGCCCCGACCGGGAGGTGTACGTGTGCGGGCCGCCGCCGATGCTGGCCGGGTCGCGGCTGCGACTGCTCGCCGCCGGGGTGCCGGCGGAGCGGATCCACCTGCCGGAACGGATCCCGTGGCGATGACCGTCTACCGCAGCCGGCACGCCCTGCGCGGCCCGCTCACCCCGGACCGGATCGCCGCGCTCCGGCTGCCGACCGCCCGGCGCGGCTACCGGACCGAGGATGTCGACGCGCTGCTGCACCGGCTCGCCTTCGAGTTGCATCGCATGATCCGCGAGCGGGACGAGGCGTACGCGGAGGCCCAGCGCGTCAAGGACGCCCTGCGGGCCTGGCAGGCCGACCGAGCACGCCGTGACGCTGACCGCCGCACCGGAGCACGACCGTGACCGCGGTGCCTGCACCTGGCGGTCGAGGGAGGCGATGTCGCGCGTTCACGACAGAGACAACTACGCAGCGTGACAGAATCGCTACGTTCTCCTCGTCGAAGGGTTGAGTAGGCATGACCATCACCGAACCGAACGCCGGCGTGCCGGTTCTCGGGCTCGACGGCGGCATCGACACGGAACCGCACGCCCTGGCGGAGGTCCAGGCAGGCGGATACGCGTTCGAGTCGGCCGGGTTCGCGCCGGGAATGGATCCGAGCGCACCGATGTCCGGGGCGGCGACGATGGAGACGACGGCGGCGTATGTGGCCACCGCGGAGCCGGCCGCGCGGGACGGGGGGAGGGCGGCACCGCGGGCCGCACCGCCTGCGGCCCCACCGGCACCGGTACCGGGGGTCTTCGCCACCCGCCTGGGCACGGTGAGCGGCCGCTACCGGTCGCCCGCGATCGGCTTCCAGCTTGAGCTGCGGGTGGATGTCGACGGCAGCCGACCGCTGGGCCGGCTGAGCGGGGACTACCACTCGGTGGTCGGCGGGACGACCACCTACTACGGTTCGTGGACCGTGGACGCGGTGACAGTCACGCGGTCCCCAACGAAGATCGTCATTGTGGGTACCGCCCGTACCACCTGGTTGAGCACCTTCACGGTCGCCACCGTCACTGTGGGTCGCCGGTCGCCGTCCCAGCCGTCCGCGCCGGCCACCATCACGTGGTCCACGCCGAGCGGCGCCCAGGGCGCCACCTACGTGTGCGCCTTCGCGTCGTCTGCCTACCGCACGGTGGAACTCGAGCAGGACTTCGAACAGGGTGTCACCCCGTTCAACTCGTACGACACGTCGTCGCTGCCCAGCGGCGGCCCGGGCCGGTTGCTCACCGTCGGTGCGGCATACCGGGAAGCCGGCATCCAGATGCTCGACACCGGGGCGGGGAACGTCGTACCGACGCCCGCCGGCGGGGTGTGGACGGATGACAGCCTGCACCACGCGATGGAGGCCCACTTTTCGCGCTGGGCCGACCGGCCGCAGTTCAAGGCGTGGCTGCTGCACGCGAATGCGCACGAGTTCGGCCCGGACCTGCGCGGCATAATGTTCGACCGGAAGGGACCGCAACGGCAGGGGTGTGCCAGTTTCTACCAGAGCATCTCGTCCGGGTCGGCGGTGGATCTGCGCAACCAGCTGTACGTCAACGTCCACGAGTTGGGCCACTGCTTCAACCTGTTCCATTCCTTCCACAAGTCGCACATGACCCCGCCCATGCCCAACCGCTTGGACGCACTGTCCTGGATGAACTACCCCCGCAACTATGAGCCCGGTAGCGGGGCGCCAGGCGGCGAGGCGGCGTTCTGGGAGGCGTTCCCGTTTCAGTTCGACGATCTTGAGCTGGCGCACCTGCGGCACGGGTTCCGCGACGCCATCGTCATGGGCGGGAACCCGTTCGGCACCGACGCCGCGCTGAAAGTAGCCGACGCGTTCTCCGACCCGGTGTCGGACCGCAGCGGGCTGAGGCTGCGCATCTCGACTTCCCCCGAGCGGCCGATCCTGGGCACGCCGGTCGTGCTGACCATTGAGCTCGCCGTCGATCGGCAGCAGTTCGTGCACCGGCCCGAGCAGCTCCACCCGAAGTACGGCTTCGTCGAGGTCGTGATCGGCCGGCCGCGCGGCGACGTGGTCGTGCACCGCCCGCCGGTCCGCCACTGCGCGGTGCCCGACCTTGTACCCGGCGGGCGAGAGCAGGTCTACCCGGTCAGCGCCTACATCGGATACGACGCGGTGGTGGGGCAGATCTTCGAGGACGTGGGGACTTACCGGATCCGCGTCTCCTACGTCGCCCCAGAGGGCACAATCGTGCTGTCCAACATCGCCAAGGTGCGGATCGGCGGGCCCCACGACGACCGGGACGAGCGGGTGGCCGACCTGATGCTCAAGGACCAGACCGGCATGGTGCTCACCCTGCTCGGCAGCGACTCGGGCTACCTGCGCGAGGGCACCGAGGCCCTGCGGACGATCCAGACCGAGTACGCCGACCACTCGAACGCCGTCTACGCGCGACTCGCCCTCGGGATGAGTGCGGCACGCCTGTTCACGGGCGTACGGCCCGACGGGTCGGTGGGCATCCGCAACCGGAACCTCCAGGAGGCCGATACGTTGCTGCGCGAGGCGGTTGACGCCTCCCGCGGCACCGAGGGCCTCGACGACCTCACGGTGTTCCAAGCCCTGGCCTACCTGGCCAACCAGCACGCCGCGGAGGACGACCAGTTCGGTGCCCGGTCGCTGCGCCAGGAAGCTCTCGGGCTGGCGCGTGAGAAGAACGCCCCCGCCGCCGTGCTGGAGTCGATCCAGACCGAGACGCCCGGCGCGTGATGGGGCTCTCGGCCGTCACGGGGGGAGGATGGAAGACGCCCCCACCCGGCTTCCCCATGCCCGCGGCGGGACGGCCGGCGGATGAAAGTGGGGTGTCACCCATGACGGCCTCGATGAATGGGCCGAGCGAGGTGGAGATCGAGCTCGGCGAGGGATTTGCCGACGACGATGTCACGGTTCTCGTCGACGGGCAGGAGCTCTGGCGGCAGGACAACGTCTCGACAAACTGGTCGGTGGGCATCGCCGCCGTCGTGCGGGTAACCGCGCCGGCCTCCGGCTCGCCCACCGTCGAGGTCCGGGCACGCGGTGCGGCAGCGGTCCTCCGCGTGGATGCCAGCGGCGGCGGTCGAGTACGGCTACGAGCCAACCTCGATCCGCACGGCGATCTCCACCTCGGGCCCGCTACCGGTGGGCCAGTCTTCTGACCGGCGCGGTTCAGGCGGGCGGCGGCGAGACATCTGGGCAGGGGCCCCAGCAGGACTCTGCCGATCCGACCATCAGCACCCGCGGGGGCGCGGTGTGCGTTCCCGCATCCCGAAAGGAGACCTAGGTGTACGAGGGCACCTGCGTTGGTGGGCCGCTGGACGGCCACACCATCACCGTCCGCTGCCCCGATGGGGTGCTGGTGGCTGACCGGCCCACCGGCCGGGCGTGGCTCTACGACCGTCGCGAGGGCGAGTTCCACGCACGCGATCAGCAAGCCCGCCAGCTCGACCCCGACCGCGCCGTCACCACGGCGCTGAGCGAGGGTTGGGACGTGATGGCCCTGCCGGACGCGGGGATGGCGGATGGGGCGGGCAACCCGGACCCGCTGCGGATCACCGACGCGATCTGGCGGTTCTGGCTCGGCTCCAAGGCCCTCGAGCCCAGCGTCCTGTTCGGGGGCGTCTACGCGGTCAAACCCGGCTACCACTCCTACCGCGACAGGCTGCCCAGCACCGACTACTCCACCGGCCGCGACGTGGCTGCCGACAAGCGGGGTCCGGGCGACAAGGCCAGCGCGATCGACCTGACCATGTCGACCGCCGCCATGATGAAGTACACCAAGCGCCTCGACGACGCCGCACGCGCCCGTGATCCGCGCCTCTACACCCCCGATGGGCCGGTGTTGCGCGAATTCATTGGCACGAAGGACGGGAGCGTCGTGTACTGCTACGTCCTCATGGGCGGCTGTCCGCTGGGCGTCGGTGCCGATGCCGGCCCCGACCCGGGCCGGCACATCAGCCATCTCTGGCACCTGCACCTGTCGATCATCCGCGCCTTCTGCACGGATGCCGATGCCCTTGCCGGGGTGTTGTCGGTGCTCTCGGGCCAGCCCGTCGACGGCTGCGATCGCGCTACTGCGGAGGATGGCTGACCGTCGACCGGTCGTGGCCGGCCTGCCCGCCGCTTCTGGTCACTTCCGCCAGGCGGGGGCCATCCGCTCGGACATCTCCCGCCAGAACGTGCGCAAATCGTTCCGGTTGACCGCCTGCCAGTCCGCCCGCCCCGGGGACCGCAGCCAGTGCCCGACGAGGTCGATCTGGTGGGCGCAGAAGGCCTCGTCCATCTGGTACGGCAACTCGTCGCCCTTCGGCGGCAGCGGGCACAGCCGGAACGGGCAGTCGTCGATGCAGGTGGCGCCCGGTTGGACGTCGTGGGCCTGGCGGCGGCTCAGGGTGACCCGCATGGCGCTGCGGTCGATGGTGAGGCACGGGGGCAGCTCGGCGCGGCTGGCCCGGCTGAGCCGGCGCGCGCGCTGGTCGTTGTCCCGTCCCCGGTCGGCGAGGTTGAGCAGCAGCATCACGTCGGCCAGCAGCCGTTGGGCCCGCGGTTCCAGGACGGCCCAGCCGTGCCAGGGCGGCAGCCAGGAGGCCTGGACCCGGCGGATGCCCGGGTGGGGGCTGACCGACCCGATGCGTCCGACGATCTCCCGCTCGTCCAGCCAGCAGTGCCGCTCGGGATGGCGGTCGATGAGTGCCTCGACGCACAGGTCCGCGACCTCCAGGACGAGCGGGTGGGCGGTACCGCTGCCGGCCTGCGGGGCGGGGTTTCCACCCCCGGCGATGGAGGTCCAGAAGCTGACCAGACCGCGCGGGTCCGAGCCGTGACCCCGCTCGCGCAGCGTCTCACCGGGATCGCGGGGGAGGGCGAGGAGGGTGAGCGCCTGGATGAGCACCAGGTGGGAGTACCAGAAACGGGAGTGCCGCAGTGCCTTCTCGGCTTCCTCGATCAGCATGCTGCGGTGCGCCGGGTAGGTCCGGCAGTTGGCCGCCGTCCGGAACCCCTGCGCCAGCGTGATTTCGTAGACGCGGGCCCCCTCGCGGAAGTCGGTGGCCAAGCGGTCGACCCAGCGCCGCAGGGTCTCTCGGGCCACGCCCTGCCAGTCCGGCTCTCCGGGGGCGTGTGCGACGTCGGCGAAGAGGAACAGCGACGGCGCCATCCAGGTCCGCAGCTCCTCCAGGCGCTCCCGGCCCTGCGTGTTGGCCGCCTGCGGTGGCTGGTCGAGGAGGTCGCGCAGCGCGCGGACGGCCGCGTTGCCGCCGCTGGCGATCTGGCGGGCCGCGGTCAGTCGGGGCAGGTACGACGTCTCGTACGCCATCATCTGGAACAGCTGCCGGTACTGCGGGGTGGGTCGCTGTCCCCGCAGCTCGGCGGGTTCCGGGGGTCGGTCCCGCAGTTGCCGCGCGGCGTCGCCGTACCGGTGCACCAGAGCGATCTTGGCGTCCTCGAGGGGGCGGTCGGTGACGGAGCCGTCCCCCTGGTACTGCGGCCAGGCCTGGCGGATGGCGTCGGCCAGTTTCTGGTGGGTCGTGTGCCCGCTGGCGGCGTCCATCTCGAGCGCGGCGGCGAACATCTCCAGGGCCCGGGTGCGGTTGGGCGTCCGGGTCGCGGCGTCGCAGAGCCGGTGTACGAGAGCGATCGACCGGGTCCGGGTGGCCTTCGCGTCCCGGGCAGCCACGGACAGTCCCACCGTCTGCCGGACGGCGTCGCCGAGGCGGAGCAGGGTGCCGCGCCGCACCGGTGGCTTCCGCCGCCCGTCCAGCCGTTCGAACGCGCCCGCGCTGCGGCTGTAAAGCGTGAGGGCGGAGAGCAGCTCCCGTCCGGGGCCGTGGTTGCGGGTGAAGGCCTGCTTCAGGAAGTCGTCGTCGCGCAGGGCGGCGGTGAGGTAGCGGGAGCCGAGGTAGGCCTGGATCACCCCGTTCTGGAAACGGACCCCGTCCTGCCGCTTCACCACGATGTTCAGCGCGTCCCCGGTGGTCTCGGCGAGTCCGAGGTCCTGCGGGTTGTCGGCGCTGAGCTTGCGCAGCCGGGCCCGGAGCTCGGCCAGGATCCACTGGCGGCCGGCGGCCTTCGCGCCGTTGCCGCCGGTGAGTTCGCTGGTACGGACCGACAGCCGGTTGTCGCGCATCCCGATGCAGGCGAGCGCGGAGAGCACCTCGATCGCGTCGGCCCGTTCGGTCTGCGGCATGCCGTAGTCCTCGTACAGGTCCCCGGCGACGACGGCGGCCCACCACTCCTCCAGCAGACACCAGCGCAGCGCCGATCTGCCCTGGTCCGTCGGCCCGACCCGATCCAGGCGGTCCACCTCGTGGAGCTGGCTGATGACCCGCAGGTAGAACGGTGAGTCGGGGACGTCGGCAGCCTTGACCAGGTCGGTGATCCGGTCCCACTGGTGCCCCGGGTCCGAGCGGTGGCTGCGGGCCTGCACGTACTCCAACGCGGCGCCGATGGAGAGCGGCTCCAGTTGCAGCAGCATCGCGTCCAACCCGCGCAGCGGATCGTCGGGCCGCGACGCGACCACCAGGGGGAGCCGCTGGCGGACCGCGCCCCGGACGGCCTCCCGGAGCAGGCTGTCCCGATCAGCGGGTTGCGCGGAGTCGGCGAGGACCTCCTCCAGGCCGTCGGCGAGCACCACGATCCGGTTTTCCAGCCAGAGCCGCCGCCACACCTTGTCGGCCTCGCCGGCGGCGTGCAACTGGGTGTCGATGGTCTTCTGGAACTGTTCCAGGGCGAGCTGGTGGAAGTTCAGCTTCTCCGGGTTCGTGACGGTGCGCAGGTCGATCCCGACGGGTACGACGTCGGTGGCCATCAGCATCTCCGCGAGGCGGACCAGAGTCGCGGTCTTGCCGCTGCCGATGCCGCCCACCAGCAGCAGCGGTCGTCGGGTGGGCTCGCTCCGGAGCCGCTGGATCATCAGCTCACACAGTTCGTCCCGGCCGACGACGTAGCTGGCCCTGATGTCACGTTCGGCGGTGGGTAGCACCATCCGGAGATTGCGCAGGGCGTTGCGGTCGTACCAGCGACGGACCGGAACATACCGCCAGAACAGGAAGACCGCGAGGCCCAGCGCCAGGATCAGCGGCCCCTTGACGAAGCCCTCCACCTGCCCGCAGTAGTACGACCGGGGCGGTTGCGCCGCGCACCACTTCGACATCGGCAGGAAAGCGGGCTCGGTGTTGAGGACCGTCAGGACCAGGGAGAAGAGGGTCCACACCACGAGCACCCCGGCGGTGCCGATGATCGCCCACCGCAGCCCGCGGTGGTGCCGCCAGCTCATCCTGTGGTCGGGCCGCTCGCTCCTTCGGCGGCGGCTCCGCTCGGCCTGGCGTTCCTGTCGGGTACGCCACCTGCGCCGGCGCTGGCGTAACCACAGCTTGGCCGCCCAGACCGGACCACGTCTCGGCCCGCGCATGGACACCCCCATGATCGACATGGCCGGCTACCGGGCGGAGGTGCCGTACCTACTCGCCTACGCCCACGCTAGTGCCCGCTCCTGCAGGTCAGTGCCCGCTTCCGGCATTCTCACGGCGGGGCGGCGGCAACGGGCGGGGTCAGCCGCCGTGGAGCCCCGGACGGCGCCGTGCCGAGAACAGGAGCGGGCGTGAGGTAGCCGGCGGATTGCCGGTAGGGTCCCGGAGACCCTTGTCGGGAGGTGTGGTCGATGCTTGCTGGGCTGGAGGTGCCGCCCGCCGTCGAAGCGGAGCGCGTGATCATCGCCGTGCTGGCCGACCTGCGCTCCGGCGCCCACCGCGGCGTGGTCGTCGACTCCCCGCCGGGCGCCGGCAAGTCCACCCTCGTCGTCCGCGCCGCCGTCGACCTCGCCGCCGCCGGCGAGCCGCTGATCATCATCGCCCAGACCAACGAACAGGTCGACGACCTCATCGACCGCCTCGCCCGCAAGGCCCCCGAGCTGCGCATCGGCCGCCTCTCCGCCGCCGACTACCGGCCGTCCGAGCGGGTGAAGGAGCACGAAACGGTCCGGGTGGCCGCCAAGGTCGCCGACCTCGGCGGGCCAGCCGTCATCATCGGTACGGCCGCGAAGTGGGCCACGGTCACCGAGGGCTCCTGGCCGTGGGCGATCGTCGACGAGGCGTACCAGATGCGGTCGGACGCCCTGCTGCGCGTGGCCCGCCGGTTCGAGCGGGCGCTGTTCGTGGGCGATCCGGGCCAGCTCGACCCGTTCTCCACCGTCGACATCGCGCGCTGGACCGGCCTGACCTGGGACCCGATGCAGTCGGCGGTGGCGGTGCTGCTGCGGCACAACCCCGACCTGCCCGTCCACCGTCTGCCCGTGTCGTGGCGGCTGCCGGCGTCCGCGGCGCCGGTGGTCGCGGCGGCCTTCTATCCGTTCACCGGCTTCCGCGCCGGCACCGGCGCGGGCGACCGGGCGCTGTCGCTCACCGAATCCGGACCGGGCGATGCGCTCGACGCGGCGGTCGAGTTGGCCGCCACCACCGGGTGGGCGCTGCACGAACTGCCGGCCCGGCACACCCTGCGCACCGACGCGGAGGCGGCCTCGGCGTGCGCCGCGCTGGCGCTGCGCGTGTTGCAACGCGGCGCGGTCGCCGTCTCCGAGCACGCGCCGGCCGGCGCGCCGGTCACCGCGGACCGGATCGCCGTCGGGGCCGCGCACCGCGACCAGGTCGCGGCCATCCGCGCCCACCTCGGCGAGGCCGGGGCGGGCGTCACCGTCGACACCGCCAACCGGCTCCAGGGCCGCGAGTACGACGTGACGATCGTGCTGCACCCGCTGTCGGGGCGGCGGGACGCCACGGCCTTCCACCTGGAGTCGGGGCGGCTCTGCGTGCTGGCGTCCCGGCACCGGCACGCCTGCATCGTGGTGGCCCGGGCCGGCATCGGGCAGCTGCTGGACGCCCATCCGTCAACCGAGTCGGTGCACCTCGACGTGCCGGTCAAGTTCCCCGACGGCTGGGTGGCGAACCAGACCATGCTCACGCACCTGGGCGCAACGTAGCCGGATCCAGCGCCCCGGCCCGTTCCTGGAACTCCTCGGTCCGGACGGGTGACACCGGCACCGCCGCCGCCGACGGGACGGCGAGCTACATATCGTACGGAAATGACGAAGATGCGATCCGGGCACTCGTCTTCGCCGTCACGGGAGGGGGCTGTTCGCGTACCACCGAAAAGGCGGCGATGGACGGCGGTCGGGGCCGCCGCGTTGCTCGCGCTGGTCGGCACGTCGGGGTCGACCCCCGTGGACGGCAGCGGGCCGGCGCCCGCGTGGGGGCCGGTGCGGGCGCCGGGCAGCGCTGCGGCGTGGCTGGCCTTCCCCAGCGGGGTCTTCTCGGTCGACACGGCCGGCCGCACCGTCCGCTACCGGGCCTGTGACGGCGACACCGGCCGGATCGCCGACCCGAGGATGCGGGTCGCCGGCGGCACGGCGAGCGGCCTGGTCACCGCCGCAGGCAGGACCTACACCTACCGGGTGCCGCTGGTCGGCCGCACCCGGGGCTTTGTCGAAGTGGTCCGCCCACGTCAGCAACCCCACCGGCTGGTCGGCGAGGTGGTCACCGATCCGCAGCCGCCCACCGACCCCGCCGCCGGCCGCCGGCTGTCCCCGCTGACCGGGCAGCTCGCCCGGGTCGTGGCCGCCGCGACCGACAACCGGGCCGGCGTCACGGTGCGCGACCTTTCGGGCCGGTACGGCAACCAGCAGATCGCGGTCAACGGCACGTTCCGGCCGAAGGCGGCCAGCGTGATCAAGCTGTGGATCCTGGTCGAGCTGCTGCGCCGGGTCGACTGCGGGCAGCTGTCGCTCGATCGGGGGGTGCGGGTCACCCGCGCCGACGTGGTCGGCGGCGCGGGCAAGCTGAAGTCCGAGCCGATCCCGCAGGTGGTGACCACTCATCGGCTGGCCGAATACATGATCGAGTACAGCGACAACACCGCCGCCAACGTGCTGATCGACCAGCTCGGCGGGTTCGCGCCCGTCAACGCCCTGATCGACTCGATGAACCAGCGCGACACCGTCCTGGCCCACAAGCTCTTCGACGGCGGCGCCGACCCCGGCAAGGAGAACTACACCAGCCCGGACGACATCATCTCGCTGCTCGGCGCGGTCTGGGACGCCCGGATCCTCATCGAGTCGTCCCGTGACCTGATGATCGGCTTCATGCGCAACCAGACCCGGAACTCCAAGATCCCCGCCGCCCTGCCGCCCGGTACCCCCCTCGCGCACAAGACCGGCGACGATACCGACGCCTCCCACGACGTCGGCTACTGCCTCACCCCGGGCGCGGAGACAGCCGTCGCGTTCCTCACCACCGGCCCGTTCCGCAGCGGCAGCGAGACGGTTCGACAACTCGCCCGTACCGTCTCCGACCACGTCACCCCGGGGTGCGGCTCGGGGTGAGATTACCCGCGTGTGGACCTCGTGTTCTGCCGGATCGCCCGCTGGCTGGTCCGGCTCGCCTGCACGAAGACGTGGCGGCCCGATGCATGAAGAGACCTGCGGCGTCTCCGCGAACTTTCGCCGAGGCTGCCGACCGTGGCCCCGCCTCGGTACCGTCCGGGGATGACCGAGATCACCCACGAGGACCTGCTGACGGGCTTCACCGTTTCCCGCCCGTACACGATGGATGTTGTCGCGGACGCGCCCCGCGCCGCCGGCGTGCACGTGGTGGTCGCCGGCGACACGGTCATCTATGTGGGGCAGACCTCGAATCTGAAGGACCGGCTGCGCCAGCACCTGACCGGCAGCCGCGCTTCCTCCGTGCTGCACGACCAGGTCGGCCAGCTGCTCGACCGGTCCGGGCCGGTGGCGTCGGCCGCCGACATCGCGAGCTGGCTCGGCCGGTGCATCGTCCGCTGGCGGGAAAGCGACCACCCAGAGGCCGACGAGGACGCCCTGGTGGCGGCGCTGAAGCCGCGCTTCAACCGGCAGGTCCCCCGGCAGCGCCCCACCCCCTGAACCGATCGTCGCGCTGAATCGTTTGCGACATCAGCTCCACAGCGACCGCACCACGCACCGCCGGCCGGCCGCGCACGTCAGCCGGCTCGTGACGCCGGACCGTCGGTGGGGGTTGCTTCAATGAGCGCCCACAACGGACGGGGGAGACGGATGACCGAGGTGCGCATCGCGCGGTGGGACGAGGACGACCTGGATCTGCTGCGTCGCCTCAACGCGCCGGAGGTCCGGCATCACACCGGCGGCCCGGAGACCGACGAGCAGGTGCTCGCCCGGCACGAGCGGTACCTGCAGGGGCCCGGTCCCCGCAGCGGCTCGATGTTCACCGTGGTGCTGCCCGACGGGGTGAAGGTCGGCAGTGTCGGCTACTGGGAACGCGTCTGGCACGACGAGCCCGTCTACGAGATGGGCTGGGCGATCCTCCCCGAGCACCAGGGGCGGGGCCTGGCCACCGCCGCCGTACGCGCCGTGGTGGCCGAGGCCCGCGCCCACGGCCGGCACCGGTGGGCGCACGCGTACCCGTCGGTGGACCACCCGGCCTCGAACGCGGTCTGCCGCAAGGCCGGGTTCACCCTGCTGGGCGAGACCGAGTTCGAGTACCCGCCCGGGCGCCTGATGCGCTCCAACGACTGGCGCCTCGACCTGAAGGCCTGACGGAGCCCGTCAGCGCGCGGCCTCCAGTCGTTCCCGCTGCGCGGCGGTCAGCTCCAGCTCCACCGCTTCGAGGCTCTCGTCGAGCTGGGCCACCGACGAGGCGCCGACCAGCGGGATCGACGGCGTCTCGCCGCCCATCAGCCAGGCCAGCACCACCTGGTTGACCGTCGCGCCCGTCTCGGCGGCCACCTCCCGCAGCGCGGCCAGCCGGCCGGGCGCGCTCGGCAGGTCGTACTCCGGGCCCAGCGGCTTGCCCGGCCGCGTGTAGCCGCCCTTCACCAGTGGCGAGTACGCGACCAGCGTCAGCGCCGGCTCCGCCCGCAGGTAGCTGGCCAGGTCGCCGCCGACCGAGCCGGGGTCGCCGTCCGGGTCCAGCTCGCTGGGCAGGTCGGTACGCCGCTGGAGGTAGGTGTGGTGGTACTGGAGCACCTCGTACCCGGGCAGGCCGGCGGCGGCGGCCAGCGAGCGGGCCCGCTCCACCCGCCACGCCCGGTGGTTGCTCGCCCCCAGCAGCCCGACGGCGCCCTCGGCGACCAGCTCGCCGAAGGTCGCCACCGTCTCCTCCAGCGGCGTCGTGCGGTCCTCGATGTGCGCGTACAGCAGGTCCAGCTTCGCCATGCCGAGCCGTTCCCGGCTGCGCTCCGCCGACTCCCGGATCACCTTGGCCGACAGCCCCTCGGCGTTGTCGGTGTAGCTGGTGCCGGGGGCGAGCGGACGCGCCCCCAGCTTGGTGGCGACGACGATCTCGTCCCCGACGCCCCGGCTGCGCCGCCAGCGGCCGAGCAGCTCCTCGCTCTCGCCGCCCTGCCCGCCGTTCATCCAGAACGCGTAGTTGTCCGAGGTGTCGACGAAGGTGCCACCGGCCTCGACGTACCGGTCGAGGATGGCGTACGAGGTGGCTTCGTCGGTGGCGGTGCCGAAGAGCATCGCGCCGAGGCTGAGCACGCTCACCTCGCGCCGCGTCCGCGGGTCCGTGCCGATCGTGCGGTACCGCATGAGGTCTCCCATCCGACGTGGAGCCTCCACCCTGGACGTTCGAGCGCACTCGAAGTCAAGGGCTCACCAGGGCAGCACCCCGTACGAGTCGTCGGCGGCGAGGTGCCCCCAGAGCCGGCCGCTCGGCCCGCCCGCCGGCAGCGTCGCCAGATGCACGCTCACCTCGGCCCCCTGCTCCGGCGTGCGGTAGCCGGAGGAGCCGTTGAGGTCGGTCGCGCAGTAGCCCGGGTTCGCGGCGTTGACCAGGATCGGGGTGTCCCGCAGCTCCTTGGCGTACATGGCGGTGACCATGTTCAGCGCCGTCTTCGACGACGGGTAGGGCACCGAGGTCAGCGGCCAGAGGAAGCTCTCCGGGTCGGTCATCGCGGTGATCGAGCCGACCTCGCTGGAGACGTTGACGATTCGCGCGGCGGGGGCGCGGCGCAGCAGCGGCAGGAACGCGTTCGTCACCGTCACCACCGCGAAGACGTTCGTCTCGAACACCTCGCGCAGGGTGGCGAGGGTGGTCTCGCTGGGCAGCGCCGACCCGTCCGCCCGGGCGATCCCGGCGTTGTTCACCAGCACGTCCAGCCGGCCGTACGCCTCCTCGACGTGCCGCGCGGCGGCGGCGACCGACGCCGGGTCGGTCACCTCCAGCGGCACCGGGTGGGCGTCCGCGCCGCCGGCGCGCAGCGCCGCCACCGCCTCCCGGCCGCGCCCGGCGTCCCGCGCGCCGACCAGCACTGTCATCCCGCGAGCGGCGAGCTCCCGTGCCGTGGCGTACCCGATTCCCTTGTTGGCCCCGGTGATCAGGGCGATGTTCGTCGTGGTCATGGCGTCGAGCCTGCCGGCGGGCCGCGCCGGCCGGGAGAGACCGGCCGGGACTGGGACCGGCGGTACCACCCTCGGCGTCCGCGCGTGCGGCAGGCTGGGGGCATGACCGCACCCGGGTTGCGCCGCGACGAACTGGCCACCTTCCTGCGCACCCGTCGGGCCCGGTTGCGCCCCGCCGACGTCGGCCTCCCCGACGGGGTACGCCGCCGCACGCCGGGCCTGCGCCGCCAGGAGGTCGCCCAGCTCGCCGGGCTGTCCGTCGACTACTACGTGCGGCTGGAGCAGGGCCGGGGGCCGCACCCGTCCCGGCAGGTGCTCGCCGCGCTGGCCCGGGCCCTGGTGCTCAGCCGCGACGAGCGGGAGTACCTGTTCCGGGTGGCCGGCCAGAGCCCGCCGCCGGTGCCCGGGCCGAGCCGGGAGGTCACCGCCGGGCTGCGCCACCTGATCGACGCGATGACCGAGACCCCGGCGTACGTGGTGGACGCCAAGTACGACGTGCTGGCCGTGAACCGGCTGGCCGCGCACTTCGTCGGGGACCTGTCGGCGGGGGAGCGCAACATGATCCGCTGGATGTTCCGCCAGCCCGCCCCGCGTCCGGACGACCCGGAGATGCTGCGCTTCGTGCGTGACTCGGTGGCGGACCTGCGCGCCGCCTACGGGCGCTATCCCGGCGACCGGGGCCTGGCCGAGCTGGTCACCGAGCTGCTCGGCGTCTCGGCCCGGTTCGCCGCGCTCTGGGCCGAGCACGACGTCGCCGAGCGTCGTCCGGTGGTGAAGCGGGTGACGCACGCCGAGCTGGGGCCGCTGGAGTTCGAGTGCCGGGTGCTGCTGGTGCCGGAGACCGACCAGCGGCTGATCGTCTACACCGCCGCGCCCGGCTCGCCCACCCGGGAGGTGTTCCGCCGGCTCGCCGACCGGGTGGACAGCTGACGGTCAGTTCACCCCGGTCGGTCGACGCTCCGCCGCGCGGTCGGCGGTCGTCGTGGCGACGGTGCGTGCCGGCACGGTCGGCGCGTCCCGGCCGGTGCCCCGCCGCCCGTCGCCGCCCTTGTCGGTGCTCTGCTCGTGGTAGTCCTGCTCGACGTTGACCGTCCAGACGTCGTGGCCGGCGCCGTGCACGATGTTCTCGGCGGTCAGCATGGCGGTCAGCATGGAGTGGTCCTGGTTGTTGTAGCGGTGCATCCCGTTACGCCCGACGGGGTGCACGTTGGGCAGCTCCCGCGCCAGCCACGCCCGGATGGTGTCGACGTTGTGCTGGTAGCGGTCGTCGTACACCGGGTAGGCCTTCGGCATCCGCACCACGTACCCGCTCTCCACCGCGCCGGGCCGCACCAGGCCGAGCTGCTCCAGCTCGGCGGTGGCCCGCGCGACGAGTTCGGCGTCGGAGGTCCGCCAGGTCTCGTCGTCCTCGAACACGAAGTACTCCAGCCCCAGGCAGGTGCGGCCGTCCTTGACCAGGTACGGCGACCAGGAGCCGAAGTTCTGGATCCGGCCCACGTTCACCGCCGGGTCGTGCACGTAGATCCAGTTGTCTGGGAAGGAGAACTCCTCCGGCACCACCAGCGCCACGGTCAGGAAGTCCCGGTAGCGCAGGTCGGCGGCGCATTCGAGCACCTCGGGCGGGGCGGCCGGGCGCACCGCCGCCACCAGTTCGGAGATCGGCATGGACGAGATGACGTGGTCGACGGGGATCCGGCGTTCCCCGCCCGGCCCGTCGACGGTGACCGCCACCGCCCGCCTGCCCTCGTGGTGCACGGCCTTCACCCAGGTGCCGGTGCTGACCTCGCCGCCGCGCTTGCGGACCTCCTCCGTGCAGCGCTCCCACATCATGCCGGGGCCGAACTTCGGGTACTGGAACTCCTCGATCAGGCTGGTCACGTCCTTGCGGTTGCGGCGGGGCAGCAGCGCGTTGAGCACCGCGCGGGCCAGCGACAGGTTCTTGATCCGCTGGGCGGCCCAGTCGGCCTGCAACTGGTCGGCCGGCATCCCCCAGACCTTCTCCGTGTAGGTCTTGAAGAAGATCGAGTAGAGCCGCCAGCCGAAGCGCGCCGACACCCAGCCCTCGAAGTGCGACTGGTCCTTCGGCGGGCGCAGCCGCGCCCGGGCGTACGAGCCCATGCAGCGGGCCGCCTCCCGGACCCCGAGGTTGCGCAGGGCGTTGCCGGCGTTGAGCGGGTAGTCGTAGAGCGCACCCCGGTAGAAGATGCGGCTCATCCGGGGCCGGAGCAGGAACTCCTCGTCGGGCAGGATCTCGTGCCAGAACTCCTCGACCCGGCCCACCTTGGTGAAGAACCGGTGCCCGCCGATGTCGAAGCGCCAGCCGTCCCGCTCGACGGTGCGACTGATCCCGCCGACCACCTCGTCGGCCTCGAACACCCGTACCGTCGCGCCGTGCCTGAGCAGCTCGTACGCGGCGGTCAGGCCCGCCGGGCCCGCGCCGATGACCACCGTGCCGTGACGCTCGTCCATCCTCACGCCGCTCCCTGCCCTCGGGTCCGTCGGACAGGCGCGGTTACCCGTTCTCTGCGCTGTCTCACATCCGCCGGCCCGGAACTCCTGATCATGCCGCTCGGCGCCGGGCGGTGGGGGGGCGCGGAGGTGTCAGCCGGCGTAGGCGGGGGATGCCCGGCCGGCAGGTTCGCGGCCGCCGTGGGTGGGTCGCGGGTCGGACCGACTCCGTGAGGAAGCGCCAGATGACCGACGGGCCGCGGGACACCGCAGCGGACGGCCGCGCGCCCGCGACCGGTCTCCCCGGGCGCTGGGACCGCGTGCTCGGCCACGCCGGCGACCTCGTCGTCCGGGTGCCCCAGCGCTGGCGGTACGTGCTCGCCGTGTTCGTCGGCGCGAAGGTCGTCCTCAGCCTGGTCGGGGTGATCGCCCTGAGCGCCTGGGAGGGGGCGCCCGCCGCGCCCCCGGCGGACGAGATCAACACACGCCTCGACCAGACGGAGATCTCGCCGCACCGCTGGATCTCGATGTGGTTCGCCTGGGACGCGTTGATCTACGACGGCCTGAGCCGGCAGCCGCTCAGCGGCGAGTGGAAGGGGGGCTTCGGCTTTCCCCTGCTCTACCCGTTCCTGGCCCGGGCGGTGGCGGTCCCGCTCGGCGGCGACACCGCCATGGCGCTGCTGCTGATCAGCAACGTCGCGTTCCTGCTGCTGCTCTACTACGCCCTGCGGCTGGGCGAGACGCTGCTCGGCGACGACGCCGCGGCACGGCGGTTCACCCGCTACCTGGTGCTGCTGCCCACCGCGTTCCTGTTCCAGGCGGCGCTGACCGAGTCGCTGTTCCTCTGCCTGGCGCTGGCCACCTTCCACTACGCCGAGCGGGGGCGGTGGGTGACGGTGGGCGTGGTGGGCTACTTCCTCGGGCTCAGCCGCTCGGTGGGGTTCCTGGTGGCCGTCCCGCTCGCCCTGGTCCTGCTCCGCCAGCACCGCTACCGGCTCGACCCGCGCAGCCTCTGGACGTACGTCCGCACCGGCTGGCCGGTGCTGCTGATCCCCGCCGGCTGGCTCACCTTCATGGCGTTCTGCCGGTGGAAGGGCGGGGACTGGTTCGCCTACAAGCACGCCCAGGAGAAGGGCTGGGGCATCGAGGTGCAGAATCCGCTGCCGGTGATCTGGAACGGTCTCACCGGCGACACCCGGGACGCCGTCCGGGTCTGGTTCGCCGTCGCCGTGCTGGTGATCGTGATCGCCGGCTTCCGCCGGCTCGGGCTGCCCTACCTCGTCTACGCGGTCCTGATGGTGCTCGCGCCGCTGTCGATGGGGCCACCGGTGTACAAGAGCCTGCTGCGCTACCTGATCGCCGCGTTCCCGGTCGGCCTGGTCCTGGCCAGGTGGGCCCGCAACACCACGGCCGACGCCTGGTTGAGCGCCGCGCTCGCCCTGGTGCAGGGCGCGCTGTTCGTGGTGTGGCTCGCCTACTGGACCCACTTCATCATCTGAGATCCCGGGCTACGTCGCGTCCCGGAACGGCCCGATGGCCTCCCGGTGCAGCCTGGTCAGCAGCTTCGCGCACTTTTCCAGGTCACCGGCCTCGGCGGCGTTGAGTTCCATCACGTAACTGCCCCGCGACACCAGCGCGGTGCAGAGGTAGGAGGTGTCGTCGTTGACCAGCCGCTCGCACCACGAGACGGTGTCGGCGTCCGCCGGCACCAGCGGCGCCTTGGGGCGTACCACGGTGGTGGTGGTGACGCCGTCCGGCTCCTGGTAGGTGCGGCACTTGGCCAGCGCCGAGCGGAGCTCGCCGGTCAGCTTGCGCCCCGGCACGGTGCGGTAGCCGACGACGTACTGCCGGATCCAGACCTGCTCGCCCTTCCACTGCCGCTCCCGGTGCGCGGTCCGCTTGCGGTCCGACGGGAGGTTGTCGCGGCACGGGTGGGCCAGCTTGAACCCCTCGGCGGTCTCCGAGGTGACGTCCGCGATGGCCGGGTGGAAGTCGGTCAGCTCCACCAGCGCGGCCTTGACCTGACCGCGCACCTCGGCGGTCGACGTCGGGGTGGGCCGGGGCGGTGGCGGCGGGGTCGGTGCGGCGGAGACCGGCGCCGACCAGCGTGCCTGCGGCGCGCCCTCGGCGGGGCCGCACGCCGCTGCGCCGAGGGCGACCAGCATCGACAACAGGAGTGCGGGGGTACGGCGGTGCGACATCGCGCGGACGCGGTCCTCTCGTACAACGTAAGAAGGGCCCCCGGTTCGGGGCCCCTTCTTACGTGCGCCGTGCCGGCCCGCCGCGTTACACCCGTCAGCTCGGCAGGTAGTCGAACTCGTCCGGGTTGGGACCCTGCCGGCCGGACTCGCCCCGGTCCAGCCCGCTGATCCGCTCCATCGCCGCGTCGTCCAGCGCGAAGTCGAAGATCTGGAAGTTCTCCGCGATCCGGCCCGGAGTCGTCGACTTCGGGAAGACGATGTCGCCGCGCTGCACGTGCCAGCGCAGCACCACCTGGGCCGGGGTGCGGCCGACCTCCTCGGCGACGTCGACCACGGTCGGGTCGTCGAGCACCTTGCCCTGGGCGATCGGCGACCACGCCTGGGTGATGATGTTGTGCCGCCGGTCGTACGCGCGCACCTCCTCGTTGCCGAAGTACGGGTGCACCTCGATCTGGTTGACCGCGGGCACCACGTCCGCCTCGGCGGCGAGCCGCTCCAGGTGCGGCACCTGGAAGTTCGACACGCCGATCGAGGTGGCCCGGCCGTCGCGCTGGAACTCCTCCAGCACCTTCCAGGTGGAGACGAAGTCGCCGTCGTACAGGGTGGGCAGCGGCCAGTGGATCAGGAACAGGTCGATGTGGTCCATCTTCAGCGCGGACAGCGTCGACTCGAACGCCCGGCGGGCGTCGTCCGGGCGGTGGAAGGCGTTGTTGAGCTTGCTGGTCACGAAGACCTCGCCGCGGTCCAGGCCGGACATGCGGACCGCCTCGCCGACCTCGGCCTCGTTGCCGTACATCTCGGCGGTGTCGATGTGCCGGTAGCCGATCTCCAGCGCCCGGCCCACGGCCTCGACGGTGTCCTTCGGCTCGATCTGGAAGACCCCGAAGCCGAGCTGCGGGATCATGTTGCCGTCGTTGAGGGGGATGTCGGGAATCGTGTTCGCCATCCGGCTATCTCTCCCATCGTCAGGGGCACCCGGCCGGGCGCCGGAAGCGCTTCCACGGCGTCCGCCGCAGTGGTGCCATCCGCCTGTCCTACCCGGTCGGGCCGCTCCCTCACTCCGCCCGTCCGGGTGATCTGCGACAAGCCCACCACTGTTCAGTCGGCCGTGGCGTCGAACAGCACCGGCCAGGGCCGGGCCGACGGCGTCACCGCGGCCGGCGGCGCGGGCTCGACAGTGGCCAGCACCTCGGCCGCGAACTGGCCGAACATCGGTGCCGCGGGGTGCGGCGCGCGGTCCGGCCAGGCCGCCGCGGTCCGCTTCACCAGCGGTCGCCCGGCCAGCGGTCGCCAGGCGATCCGGGGTTCCCGGCGGGCCAGCGACTCCGGCTCCAGCGCCACCGCGCCGCCGGCCAGCAGCAGACCGAAGACGAACTCCGGATTACGGGCCGGCCGCACCCGGCCCGGCGTGAAGCCGTGCCGGCGGCAGACGTCCAGCACGTGGTCGTACCAGCCGGGGGCGGTGGACCGGGGCGCGGCGACGAGGTCCAGCCCGGCCAGGTCGGCCAGCGCCATCTCGCGGGGCCGGGCCAGCGGCGAGGCCCGGGGCAGCAGCACCCCCACCGGTACGGTCACCGGCGGGCCGAAGCGCAACCCGGCCGGTTCCTCCGGATACTGCAGCAGCCCGGCGTCCAGCCGCCGCTCGGCGAGCATCCGCACCTGCTCGGCGCTGGTCAGCTCGTGCAGGTCGACGTCGAGCCCCGGCGCGGCGGCGGCCAGCCGGTCCAGCAGGGCGCGCAGCGTCACCGCCGGCGTCTCCGGCGGCACCCCGGCCCGGAACACGCCCAGCGCGCCGTCGCGGACCTGACGCATCAGGTGGCGTACCCGAAGCTCGCCGGCCAGCAGCTCCTCGGCCTCGCCGAGCAGCAGCTGCCCGGCGGTGGTCAGCCGCACCTGTCGCCGGGACCGGTCGAACAGCTCCACCGCCAGCTCGCGTTCCAGGCGCTGGATCGACTGGCTCAGCGGCGGCTGCGCCATGCCCAGCGCCTCGGCCGCCCGGCCGAAGTGCAGCTCGCGGGCGACCACCACGAAGTGCCGCAGGTGGCGGAGCAGGTCCACGCCCGGACCCTACGGCAGCCACCGGTTACCGTGCCGGGGTGGCAGCGGAGCAGCGCGTCGAGGAGATCTTCGCCCGGGCCGGCATCACCGGCAGCCTGCACGTCGTACCCGTCGACGGTCCGGCCGGGCGGGAGGTCGCCGTGCGGGCGGACGAGCAGACCCCGATCGCCTCCGTGTTCAAGATCCTGCTGGTGCTGGAGTTCGCCCGGCAGGTCGCCGCCGGGCAGCTCGACGCGAGCGAGCGGGTGCTGGTCCGGGCCGGCGACCGGCTCGGCGGGTGGGGGGTGGCCGGCTGCGCCGACGACGTCGAGCTGTCCCTGCGCGACCTGGCGTACTTCGCGATGTCGGTCAGCGACAACACCGCCGCCGACCTGCTGCTGCGCCGGGTCGGCGCGGACGTGCTGCCGATGCTCGCCGCCGAGCTGGACCTGCCGCGTACCCGGATCCTCGGTGGACCGAGGCAGCTGGTGGAGCTGATGCTCGCGGACGTGGGCGCCCCCACCGAGGCGGACTTCGCCCGCATCTTCCCGACCCTGCCCGAGGAGCGGGTCCGGGCGATGCGGGTCTTCGACCCCGCGCACACCACGTCGAGCACGGCCCGGGAGATCACCCGGCTGCTCGGCCTGATCTGGCGGGACGAGGCGGGCCCCGCCGCGGCCTGCGCCACCGTCCGGGAGCTGATGTCGCGGCAGCTCTTCTGGACCCGGCTGGCCTCCGGCTTCCCGGCCGGGGTACGCGTCGCCGCGAAGACCGGCACCCTGCCGGGGCTGCACCTGGAAGCCGGGGTGGCCGAGTACCCGGACGGCAGCCGGTACGCGCTGGCGGTCTTCGCCCGCACCGAGCGCCTCGCCACCCGCCGGATCGACGTCGACCTGGCCATGGGGGAGGCCGCCCGGACGGCGGTGGAGGCGTCGCGGGCGGCCTGATTTTCCGCACACCGACCCGCCACTTAGGCGGCGGTGAGCTGGACCGATATCGCTGCGGATATCGCCCGCGCCGGCCTTTGATCTTGGACGTGGCGGCGGGCGCGGTGGTGGGGTGGGAACCGACCGCGCACACCGCAGACGGGGAGGATCCACCATGTCCGCACGCCCGCTAGACCGCCGCCGCTTCCTGCGCACCACCGCCGCCGGGGCCGCCGTGGTGACTGCCGGCGGACTCGCCGCCGGGACGCCGGCGCAGGCCGCGCCGACCGCCGCCGCCGGCCGCACCCGCCAGGGTGCGGTGAGCTTTCGCTGGTGGGGCACCTCCGGCTGGCGGATCGACATCGGCGACCGCACCGTCCTGGTCGACCCGTACCTGAGCCGCTACGACACCGGGCTGTTCCGCGGCGCCTTCGACCCGGCCACCCCGCTGACCGTCGACACCGCCGTCGTCGACTCCCTCGTGGACCGGGCCAGCACCGTGCTGGTCACCCACACCCA
The DNA here is from genome assembly GCF_018070095.1 of Micromonospora sp. U56. Taxonomy (NCBI): domain Bacteria; kingdom Bacillati; phylum Actinomycetota; class Actinomycetes; order Micromonosporales; family Micromonosporaceae; genus Micromonospora; species Micromonospora sp. U56. The sequence goes on along the minus strand of NZ_JAGPYL010000039.1, from coordinate 3,175 downwards.
CTGGGACCACTACAACGACGTGCCGCACATCGCGAGGAAGACGGGCGCCCGGGTCTTCGGCACGTTGACCGCGTACCACCTCGGGCTGGCATACGGGCTGCCGGCGAGTCAGCTCAGCCCGGTCAAGGGCGGGGAGGTGCTCGACTTCGGCGACCACACCGTCGAGGTGGTCAGCTCCCTGCACAGCCGCAACGCCGGCTGGTCCATGGCCTTCCCCGGGGTACGGGTCACCCAGCCCACCCGGCCCGCCACCATCGCCGACCTGCCGGAGGGGGACACGCTGGCGTACCAGGTGCGCGTCGACGGCGGTCCGTCGGTCTTCTTCATGGGTGCCAGCGACTTCGCCGAGCGCAACCTCACCGGGCTCGCCCCGGACGTGGCGATGGTGGCGTTGCAGTCCACCACCGCGACCGCGGACTACGTGCCCCGGCTGATGGCGGCCCTGGACCACCCGAAGGTCGTGGTGCCGGTGCACTGGGACAACTTCGAGACCCCGCTGGTCAACCCGCCGGTCGTCGGCCCCGCCGACCGGCGGCGCCTCGACGACCTGGTCGCCGCCGTCCGCCGGGCCTCGCCCCGCACCCGCGTGCTGGTGCCGGAGTACGGGACGGCGTACCACTTCTGAGCGGGGACGCGGCGGGGCCGGGATCGCGAGGATCCCGGCCCCGCCGGCGTACGCCCGAATCACTTGGCGAGCGGCTGGCCCTGCTTGTCCTTGAAGGAGCCGACCAGGATCATGATGAAGTCGATCAGGGTCCAGATCCCGAGGCCACCGAAGGTGACCAGCTGGAGGACGCCGGTGCCGACCTTGCCGACGTAGAAGCGGTGCACGCCGAGGAAGCCGACGAAGAAGCAGAGCAGCAGCGCGACGACCCAGGACTTCTGGGTGCCGACGGTAACGGGAGTGGTCACTGCGATCCTTTCTCAGGTGAGATAGCCGCGGGAGCGTATCGAGAGGCACCGACCCGAGGCAAGATCGTAAAACCGCCGACCAGCCGGACGGACGAGCAGTTCCGGGCCGATCTGGTGGCCCCGGCCGCCCCGGTCAGGGCGCGGTCAGGTCCCGCAGGGCCCGCACCGACTTCCAGTTGCGGGTCGTGGCCACCACACCGAGCTGCTTCTCCAGGTAGGCGTTGGTGAACTTCGACCGGCCGTACCCGCCGTCGGGGAAGTGCAGGTGGACCTCCCGACCGACCACGGTGAACTCGACGTTCTCGTTGCCGGGCACGGCCAGCGCCGCGACCTTCGCCTTCGTCGGGGCCGTGGCCAGGAAGGCGACCAGCAACCGGGTCGGGTCGTCCTGCCGGCCCGCGTACGGGCTGCCGTCGACCACCGCAGCCAGCTCCGCGCCGCTGCGGACCAGTACCGGCACGGTCAACCCCAGCTCGCCGGCGAGCGCCTGCTCGATGCCCTTCGCCAGCCGGGCGGCGTCGGTGGAGGTGCTGCCGAACACGACGTTGCCCGACTGGAGGTAGGTCTTCACGTCGGCGTGCCCCAGGTCGGCGACCAGGCGGCGCAGGTCGGCCATGGACAGCCGGGTGGTGCCGACGTTGACGCCGCGCAGCAGCCCCGCGTACCGGATCATGCCGGCTCCCCGGCGGTGCTCAGGTGCCGGTCGAAGAAGGCGACGATGCGGCGCCGGGCCTGGGTCGCCGACGGCTCGTGCGGCCCACCACCGACCCGGGCCACCACCTGCTGCATCCGGGGCAGCTCGCCCGGCCGGTGGTGGTTGAGGAAGCCGTGCCGCGCCGGCGGGTAGACGGTGACCTCGTGCGGGACCTCATTGGTGGTCAGCGCCGACTCCAGTCTGGCCGGGGCCGACCGGAGGCTGACGTCCTTTCCGCCGAAACTGCCGATCACCGGGCACGCCCCGGCCAGCAGCCGCTCGGCGTCCTTCGGTACCTGCCCGTAGTTGATGCTCGCGGCGGCGAACCCGTGCCCGGGCGCGAGTTGCAGGGCGAAGCCGCCGCCCATGCAGAAGCCGATGACCCCGACCCGGCCGGTGCAGTCCGGCCGTCCGGCGAGCCAGGCGCGGGTCGCGTCCAGCTCGTCGAACGCGCGGCCGGTGCCGCTGAGCAGCGCGCGGAAGGTCGCGCGCACGCAGCGGCCCCGCTTGTCCCACGAGTAGAGGTCGGGAGCCACCGCCAGGAAACCCGCGCCCGCCAGCCAGTCCGCCTGGCGGCGGACATCCGGCGTCAGGCCGAAGGCGTCGTGGACGACGACCACGCCGGGCCGCGGCCGGCCACCCTCCGGTTCGCTCAGGTACGCGGGCAGCGTCCCCTGTGCGGTCAGGATCTCCACGTCGGCCACGGAGCCTCCTCACCTGTCGACGTCCGGTACCGCCCAGCCTAGGCAGACTCTGCACTCACGTGAAGGCGCGAACCGCCCTGGCGTCGGGTCTCCTCAGAGTCGGCGGATGGCGGCGGAGCGCCCGGGAAGCGCCTTGGGCGGAGGTACGTGGCCCGGCCCGGGCGGGGACGGCGATCACGGCGGCAGGGGACTACCGTGCCAGGATGCGCGCCCTACGCCCCGTCGCCGGCCTGCTCCTCGCGGCCACCGCCGTGGTGCTCTGGGCGGTCGGCATGACCGTCCTGCAACCGCTGACCGAGCCGATCGGGCCGTGGCCGGAACGGTTGGCGGGCATCAACACCTACTGGGCGCGGGACGTCCGCTTCCTCGCCATCCTGCTGGTCGTCCTCGGGCTGGTGCTGGCCGGCGGGGGCGACCGCCGGTGGACCCACCCCGCGCTGGTGCTCGGCGCCGGGGCGGTGGTGGCGGACGTGCTGCTCGACCGGGCCGACGTCACCGGCGTCCCGGCGACCGTGCTGCTGGTGGCCGGCGGTTGGGCGGCGGTCGGCCTGCTCACCGCGTTCCTGGTCCGCCGGCACGGGCGACCCGGCCGGCCGGTCCACTGGCAGCACCGCCGCGCTTTGGCCATGGCGGCGGCCGTCGCCGCGACGCTGGTCGTGGTGGCCGGCGCGCTGCGGTCGCCCACCGACCGGGAGCCCGAGCTCACCTGGGCCTGCCTCGCCGCGGCGGCGCTGTCGCTCGCCGCGTCGTTGGGCTGCGCACTCGCCGCCGCCCCCGCGCCCGGCCGGGAGCGCCGGTGGTGGGCGCTCGGCCTCGTGCTGGCCGGCGGGGTCGGCCTGGCCGTCGGCCGGCTTCTCCCACCCGG